>JAAZYN010000660.1 GCA_014239625.1 Myxococcales bacterium
ACGACGCTCGCAGGAGGTGGCCCGCGACGACACCCCCGCGACATCCTGACCTTCTGCGAAGCGGCCGTGGCAGGCAACGACAGCCCCGAAGCGCGCCTGCTGCACGCCCGCGCGATCCAAGCCTCGGGGAAGCTCCGTGAGGCGCAGCAGGCCTTCGAGGCGCTGCTCGCAGATCATCGAGGGTCCGACGACGCCAAGGGGCACTACATCGGGCTGTTGGCTCAGACCCGCCAGATCGCGCGAGCTATCGCGCTTCAACGCGAGATGCTCGCGGCGAGCCCTGACGACGAGGTGCGTAAGCGCAACATGGTGGCCTTGCTGTTCATGCGAGCCGACCATGAGCTGATGAGCAAGCAGCCTGCGCGAGCCTGCGAGACGGCGCGTGAGGCGGAGCGGCTGGTCAGCGCCAAACCCGTACGAGAGCAGCTCATCAAGTTCTGTGGCCCGACGCCGTAGACATCAAGGCTTAACCATCGCTGGTGCCCCTCATCGGGATGACGATGGACCCGGGGCCTGGGCCGACGGGTCAAAGCCGCCTACTATCGCGCTGCAGTGATCGACCTCCTCTACGACGATGTGATGATCGGCCATGATCCCGGCCCCGACCACCCCGAGCGTCCAGAACGCCTGGCCGCGCTGCGTGACGCGTTGCGCCCGCGGCTGGCGGCGGCGGCGGTCACCTGGAGGAGACCGGAGGCGGCCTCGCGGGACGCTGTCGAGCGCGTTCACTCGGCGCGACTTCTGGACACGCTGGAAGAGGTCCGCGGTCAACGTGTGCGCCTCGACGCGGACACGACCATGAGCCCCAGCAGTCTGGACGCCGCCTACATGGCAGCGGGCGCCGCCATCGACGCAGCCAGGGTGGTCGTCTCCGGAGAAGCGCAGAGCGCGGTGGCCCTGGTGCGGCCACCAGGCCACCACGCCGAGGCGTCTCGGCCGATGGGCTTCTGCCTGTTCAACAACGTCGCCATCGCCGCGGCCTACGCTGTGGCCGAGTGGGGGCTCGAGCGAGTCCTGGTGGTGGACTGGGACGTGCATCACGGCAACGGCACCCAGCACAGCTTCGAGGATCGCCGCGACGTCCTGTTCGCGAGCAGCCACCGCTACCCGTTCTATCCTGGAACCGGCGCCGCGCATGAGCAGGGTCGCGGCGCGGGCATCGGATACACCGTCAACCTGCCGCTCCCCGAGGCGATGACCGACGGAGACTACGCGCTGATGTTCGAGTCGATCGTCGCGCCCATCGCCCAAGCCTATGATCCCGACCTGGTGCTCGTGTCGGCTGGCTACGACGCGCATCGGCTCGACCCCATCGGCGGGATGGATGTCAGCGATGAAGGCTTCGCCACCCTCTGCGCGACGCTCCAAGCGGTCGCGAGGGAATGCTGTGGCGGCAAGGTGGCGCTCGTACTGGAGGGCGGCTACTCTCTCGAGGGCCTGGTCGAGAGCGTCGGCGCCTGCATCGACATCCTGCAGGGCGCGACCCCTCCGGAGCGCCCGCAAGCCACACATCGAGGCGAGTCCCTCGCCGGCACCCTGCGAGACCTCCACCGGAGGCACTGGAGCATTCTATGAGTCGTCTGAGCACCGTCACCGCCGCGCTGGTCGTCTCGATTGGGCTGATGCTGCCCGGCGGGGCCAACGCCAAGGGCAAAAAGAAGAAGGCCAAAGGCACCACCCTCGCCATCTCCTACTTCGACAACAACAGCAACGACACGGAGCTCGACGCCCTGAAGAAGGGCCTGGCGGATATGCTGATCACCGACCTCAGCGGGATGCCCGGGCTGAACCTGGTGGAGCGGAGCCGGCTCGAGGACATCCTCAAGGAGCTCAAGCTGAGCAAGAGCAGGGTCGTCGACAAGAAGAGCGCGGTGAAGATGGGCAAGCTCCTGGCGGCCCAGTACCTGATGGTTGGCGGCTACACAGTCAGCGGAAAGAAGATGCGAATCGACGCCCGGCTCTTGAAGGTCGGGACCGGAAAAGTCGTCATCGCCCACAAGGTCAACGGCAACAAAGACGACTTCTTCGCGATGGAGAAAGAGCTCGCCGAGTTCGTCATCGACACCCTGAAGCTCCAGCTGACGTTCAAGGACAAGACCAAGCTGCGGCGCAACCAGACCCAGTCGTACACCGCCTTCCTCGCCTATTCCCAGGGGCTGGACGCCAAAGACCGGGGCAAGTACGACAAGGCCAAGGCCCTGTTTCAGCGAGCGCTGGACGCCGACCCCAACTACAAAGCGGCCAAGACGGCCCGCGGCAAGCTCGACGTGGTGCTCGACAAGCACACCGACGCGCGACGCGAGGGCGCCGCCAAGCTCCTGGGCAAGCTCGACCCGAAGTCGAAGACCTTCGCGACCGACTACTCGATGCTGATGATGCGACTCGATGACAGCGACCCTGCCTCGTACAAGCGCAAACTCAAACTCATCATCACCCTCATCAAGACCAACCAGCTGCCGCTGCAGAAGACCAACATGGGCATGACCTCCCCCCTGGTCGACTCGGTGCTGCGCATCATGGCCTTCTACGTCGGCGATCCCGCCAGCGATAGCCTCATCTTCGGGGCCTGCGAGTGGGCGATCAAGACAGCCCCTGGCTCCCACGTCGCCGGCTCCATGTGCAAGAGCTACCGCTTGCAGATCGACATGATGAAGAAACACACGACGCCCGACCAGCGAGTCAAAGACCGAGCCAGCGCCAAGAAGAACGCGATCGCTCCGATGAAGGCCAAGTGGACTTACGAAGCGCTCGGCCGCAAGCTGCTGGCGCTGTGCGCCAAGAAGGCCAGGAAGTAGCATGGGGCCCGCACACTCGCCAGGCCGCGGCGCCGCGATCCCGAGGTGGCCTGTTGCCGAATAACGTGACGCATCCGGGCTAGCCCGCATTTCTCACCAGACTCTGAGCGACGCGCCGGGAGGCTCGAGT
>JAAZYN010000661.1 GCA_014239625.1 Myxococcales bacterium
GCCCGAGATGGCCAAGGCCCTCGACGGCGCGGGGCTGCCGGCGCGACGATCAGCGTGTCGCCGTCGGTGACGCCACCCATGGGCCATGGCTCCGGGGCGTCCGGGGCTGCGTCGGGCGCGCCGTCGAGGGTCCCGTCCGGGCCTGTCGTGTCGGCGCTGTCTGGGCCCCCAGCGGCGTCCAGCAGGTCCGCGCCGGGGGCGTCCGATGGCGCCCCTGGGGTCGTGTCGTCGCTGGTGTCTGGCGCCGGGTCCGGGCTGCTGTCAGCGGCGCTCGTGATGGAGGCGCCGCTGATCCCATCGTCCTGGCAGGCGCCCAGCGCCAGGGCCGAGCAGAGCATGATGGAGACGGGCAGGGCGGGGCGCATGGGGAAGCTCCGTGAGACGAGACCGCGCCACTGTACCCGAAGTCGGCCCAACCCACGGGCCACATCGGCACGGCCCCGCGTCCGCTCGCCGCGTCTCCGCGGCGTGGTTGAGCGGGCGCGCGGTTCGAAAATGCGGTCTGCCGCTGCTGCAGCCCGCGCGACGCGCTGGCTCGGCTCAGGGGCACACCCCGCAGCCGAAGTCCTCGACTGCATCGACGCACCCTTGCGTCCAGTCGCTGAGACAGCACTCCGGCGACGCCGCGCAGACGCAGGCGACCACCGCTCCGGAGCCGCAGATCCCCTGGCTGTTCACGCTACAGCAGCTCGAATCGGTCAGGCTGGGCATGCTGCGCCACAGGTAGCCGGTGGCGCCCTGCTCGACGACCGTCGCTCCGCGCCCGTAGCGGTCGCGAGTGGCCGGCAGGGGATGCAGCGTCCCGTCGAAGTTGACCATCGCCAAGGCGGGTTGAGCGCCGCCCTCGACAGGCACCTCGAAGCACTCGCCGTCGGCCTCCAGCGAGCACATCGCGGAGACTCCGACGGTGGCAGCCAGGTCGAAGCTGGACGCCAGCACGTAGTCGCCCAGCCAGGTGACCGCGTGGTTGCCCGCCGCCAGGGGGGCGTCCATCACTCCTCCTTGCAGCCGCGCCGCGAAGCTCATGCCGGCCAGGTCGGTCCACATCACCCAGACCGCGTCCGGATCGCTGGGCGTCGGCTCTACGCTGATCTCGAGCGCGGGCCCGATCAGGTCCTGGACGCTCGCACCCTCCAGCAACGCCAGCATACGCTCACCGCTGTCTCCGTAGATCGCGTAGGCGTTGCCTTGGGGGTCTCTGAACCCTGTCGGCTTTGCCAGCAGCCCCTCCGCTTGCGGGACAGGCACGATCCCGCCGTCGAACCAGGACGCCAGGCTCCATCCAGCATTCGGGGTGGGCTCGTACGCCAACCAGGCGCCCCCCGCGAGGTCGTATGCGCCGCTTGTTCCCAGCCCGCTGTCAGCGAGCAGGAGTGTGAGCGCGCTGGAGTGGGACAGGACGAGCTGTGTGGAGCTCTGTCCCGTCACGGCGAAGGTCTGGTAGTGGGTCGCCATCAGTCGATGGCCGCTCTGGGCGTCCTCCAGGAATCTGAAGGAGAACTGGGCGTCACCCCCTTCCATGAGGTACGCCGCGCCGCTGGGGCTGGCGACATAGATGCCGAGCTCCAGGCTGCTCGTCGTCAACCCGGTCCGCGCCTCCACAAAGGTCGTGCCCTGACCGTCCACCTGGTAGCTCGCGGCGAACGCGTAGTACGGGCTCCCGGCTGTGGGCAGCTTGTTGACGCCCAGCGCTTGGTTCTGGAGAAAGTGGTAGACCCAGATCTCCGAGGGCGCGGACAGGGAGCCGAAGAGATCGGTCTGGTGCACCACGCTGAAGTAGCCGGTGGGCCCCACGCTGTTTTTGTCCTTGATGAAGTCACCCTGAGCGAGAAACGACACGTTCAGGCTCTGATCGACGTGGTGGAGCAACGGCTCCCCCGAGCTTGTCTTCAGGTAGCGCTCGTTACCGCCGGCCCAGAGGCCACCGAAGCTGCCGCCAGTGAAGACGGGGCTGGCCATGGCGCCTGGTCCAGTCCATACGTGGTAGCTGTAGGAGCCATTGGACGGTCCGCTCACGACCCAGCGGTGGCCGAACTGGTCCCACGGGCGCGTTCCCTTGCTCGGATCGACGATCGGCAAAAAGCTCGTCTGGCAGGTGTCGGCGGCCGGCAGCGTGAAGGAGTGGTCGGAGACCGCCGCCCCGTGCTGGTACATCTGCAGCGACGGCGCCTGTCCAGGGGGCTTGACGCAGGCCCACAGGTCCCCCCCTTCGGCGGGCTGATCCTCGACCACCGTGATGGCCTCCGCGTCGAACGCCAGCAGATCGAAGGTCCCCGGCGGGCCGTGCGCGATGAGGCTGACGCCGTCCGAGGCGCTGACGATGAAGTAGTGCCAGTCGCCCGCGGCGTGATGGGTGGTGGAGATCGCTCCGGACACTTGGTTGACCATGACGTCCTTGGACCAGTGGTCGATCTCTGACCCCGCGATCACCGCGGTCGTGCCGTCAGCGAGCGCGATGGCCTCGACGCCGCTCATCCCCTGGTAGGGGAGACTGTTGACGCCGTCGACCACCAGGAACAGGTCGTCGCTCTCGTGCATTCGGATCCACGCGGCGCCGTCCCCGGCGACCACCGGAGCGTGAGTTGCGCCAGGAAAGTCAGGTGTCTGGTACCCGAACTCGTACACCGCGCCATCGGATGCGATGGTCAGAGAGACGGTGGCAGGACAGTTCGAGCAAAAGAGCGCGTCGGCGGCCGTGCGAAACGACACGGTGCCATTGGAGTGGCCCAGTTGCGGGCTCACCCCGGGCGTCCCGGGGGCCCACATCGTGGGTGGGACCCGAATAGCGGCGTCGCACGCGACATCGACGCCGTCGTTGTCGCCACGAATGGCCATTGGCACGTGTTGCCAACAATTCACGCGTGTCAGGCCGGCAAAGATGTCTATGTCGAGAAACCACTGGGAACTTCGATCGGTGAAGGCCG
>JAAZYN010000662.1 GCA_014239625.1 Myxococcales bacterium
ACAGCCGCTCGGGGGTGTCGTACTCGGGATCCACCGAGAACGTCACCAGGCGCACTCCGACGTCGGCCTCCGCATATCGGCGCTGCAAGGTCCGCATGGATCGGGTCACGGCCGGGCAGGTGGTCGGGCACGTGGTGAAGACGAAGCCAGCGATCCACACCTGCCCCTTCAGATCGGCGCTGCCAAAAGGCTTGGCCGTCACTGCGTCGACGAGCTGAAAGCTGGGTAGGCTGGTGATGACTCCCGGCGGTGGGGGCTCGAATCGGGTGCAGCTTCGGGACGCCGGTATCGCGATCAGTCCGATGATGACCGCGATGCGCCATGGGTACGTCATGATGAAGCGCCGGACGGGGCCGACCGGGGTGGCGTCGGCGCTACCGGGGACGGGGTGGTCCATCTCCGCGGTCATATGAGTACGTCCACGGCCAACGCCAGCATGACCACGGGCAGATGGATGACGGAGGCGATGAACACCTGCCGTGCCCATCGTGACGTGTTTTGAGCCCATAAGCCGTAGACGGTGAGCGCCAGGAACGCCAAGCCCGTGAGGCTCGCCACGACGAGGTAGAAGCTCCCGGTGATCCCCAGCGGAGTGAGCATCAAGCTGAGCGGCAGCAGCGCGGTCGCCCACGCGATGGCCTGGCGCGTGGCCACCTCGTCGCCGCGGACCACCGGGACCACCTTGATCCCGGCGCGGTCGTAATCGCGCTTGCGATAGATCGAGATCGCGAGAAAGTGCGGCATCTGCCAGACCAGCAGGGTGCCGAACAGGGCGAGCCCCGCCAGGTCCAGGGTGCCGGTGGCAGCCGTCCACCCCATCAGGGGCGGCATCGCGCCGGGGACCGCACCCACCAGCAGAGCAAGAGGCGTCCGGTACTTAAGCGGCGTGTAGACCAACACATAGGAGAGCAAGGCGAAGGCGCCCAGGGCCGCTGTGAGGAGGTTGGTGCCCAACCCGAGGATCATCAGACTGGCGATGCCGATGATGACCCCGAAGGTCAACGCGGAGGTCGGCTCCACCCGTCCGTCGGCCACCGGGCGTGAGCGCGTGCGGGCCATGAGCTGATCGGGCTCGCGCTCCCACCACATGTTCAGGGCGTTGGCCGATCCCACCGCCAGCGCCGTCCCCAGGATCGCCCACAGGGCGACCATCCAGTCCGACCCCGTGTCCGGAGGAGCCGCCAACCATAATCCGCCCGCCGTGGTGAGAAGGCACATGCGGGTGATCGACGGCTTGGTCAGCGCGATGTAGTCGTTCAGCCGAGCCACGATCGATCGGTTCGGCGATTCGAGCGGCGCGGCGGTCACATCACCACCCCCTTCTGGCCACTCTTGCAGAAGCTCTCAATGCTCCCGTACGCGTTGCCGCAGGCCTTGACGAAGCGGCGTTTGGTGCCGTCCTTCGGGCTGATGCCACGTTCCTTGCACATCCGGTAGGTCCACTTCTTGGACGCCTCCCGGATGTCGAGGTTGTCACAGTAATTCGAGCGGTCTTTGCCGACCAGGCAACGCGTGAGCACCATCGGGATCGCGTGATCGCACATGCTCTGCATGGCGGCACATCCTTCGCGATGCCAGTTGAGCACCTCCGTGATGCACCCCTCGGCGCTCAACTGGGTTCCCTTCTGGTCCATCGTGGCGAACACCTCGTGGAGGTGGCGCTCGGACACCGTGTAGCGCCAATAGGCAAGAACACCCAAGACAACCGACAATCCAAAGATGATGGTCAGGACCAGTCCGGCGCGGTGCTTTCGTTCTCCGTCGCTCACGGCGCCGCGAATAGCGTTATTAGATGATGGGTGTCAATGGGTTTCCGGAAGCCCCCACCGATGGTTATCTACTGTTGACAAGTCGTTAGATTTGGACAGTTTCGGCATGTGTTGATCCGCCCGCACCAGCTCGACCTCGCGATCGCGGCGCTGCACCGTGGAGATCTCGTCGCGGTGCCGACCGAGACGGTCTACGGGCTCGCGGCTGACGCCTCGAACCCTGCGGCGGTGGCGAAAATTTTCGCCGCAAAGGGGCGACCACCGAATCATCCCTTGATCGTGCACGTCCCGTTGACCACTCCGTTGGAGGCTCTGGCGCGGCACATTCCGGATGGCGCGCGGGCGCTCATGGAGGCCTTCTGGCCAGGTCCGCTTACGTTGGTGTTCGAGAAGACACCGGCGGTGTCCGATCAGGTCACCGGCGGGCTACCCACGGTCGGCGTTCGTTGTCCGAATCAGCCGGTGATGCAGCGACTCCTGGAGGGCTTTGGAGGATGGATCGCGGCCCCGTCAGCGAACCGTTTCAAGGCGGTGAGCCCGACGACCGCCCAGCACGTCCAGCAGGATCTGGGTGATCGTGTGGCCTACGTCGTGGACGGTGGCCCTTGCCGCGTGGGCATCGAGTCGACGATCGTGGACATGACCTGCTCGCCCCCGATGGTCTTGCGACCGGGCGCGTTGACGTTTCGCGAGCTGTCCTCGGTCCTCGGCGGCCGGCTCGTTCGGGGGGCTGAGGGCCGAACGGTGACGCGCAGCCCGGGGCAGATGCAAGCGCACTATCAGCCACGCGCGCGGGTCGTGGTGACCGATGATGTGGACGGAGCGGTGGCGCAGCACCCGGATGCCGCCGTCGTGCGCGTCGGTGGCGACCTCGAGGGGTTTGCCAGGGGCCTCTATGCAGCGTTTCGTCGAGCCGACGCCCAGGGTAAAGCGGTGATCGTGGTCGAGCGTCCGCCCGCGGAGGGCTTGGGAGAGGCGCTCCGGGATCGTCTGAGCCGCGCAGCCGGGCGTTGACTCTGCGAGAGCCGAGCCAGGGTGGGCTTGGGTCGGTGTCCGGTGGAGGTGCTCCCCGAAGAGGTCGCAGCTCCCCCGACAGGGGCGCACCGCGCCGATCGAGAAGATGGCGATGACGCACCGCTGAAACAGAGCGAGGGA
>JAAZYN010000663.1 GCA_014239625.1 Myxococcales bacterium
AGCGGAGTGGGCGCCCGAAGGGCGGCGCTGGCTCCCCCAGCGGGGGCGGGGGGGGGCGAATGAGAAAGACCGCGGCGTCGAGGCCTCGGGCGTTTGATGCGTCTGTCGCGCCTGTCGCGCCGCTGGTGAGAAATGCGGGCTAGCGTTTCGCGGTTGGCATGCGTTGAGTCGACACCATGTCGTCCAGCGACGTGACCCGCAAGGCGTCGCCGGACGCGGTCTCCTCGACGTAGGCCACGAGGTCCTCTCCCACGACGAGCGCTCCGCTGATGGGCCCCTCGGCCGTGGCCGTGTAGGTGACCCCGCCAGGGTGAACGACGACGAATCCGGTCCCCGTGACCGTCGGGTAGTGGGCCAACATCCAGGCGTCGCCGCGCCGAACGCCATCGAAGAAGGCCGCCTGGATGGCCAAGGGGGTGAATGTGTCCTCGGCCATGTTCCAAAGCACCAGCTCGCGTCCGTCGGGGTGGTGGCGGTCGTAAACGACCCGCTCGCCGGACAGGATGCAGCGTAGGTGCTGGACATCGACGCCCGTGTCGATCAGCTCCATCGTCGGCTGATCGTAGAGATAGACCCGCTCTTCGAAGGGCGTCGAGCAGCCCGTCTCGCCCCCCACGAGCAGCCTCCAGCCGGTACCCAGCAGCTGCCGCTCAGAGCAGAGGTTCTTCAAGACATGGTGGTGTTGTTCGCCGCGTATCTCCCAAAGGTCCCGGTCGAGCCACCCTGCACGGGGGTAGTACGCGATCCCGCTGTCGTGGATCCGTGCGCCGACGGCAAGCGCGCTGCCACCGGCCTCGCGTGGTTCGGGCATCGGGACCTGGTAACCGTCGCCCGAGTTCAGGTCCCAGAGCACCAGCTCGCCGTACGCCCCCTCTCCGATCCCGGCGACGGCCAGGCCGCGCTGCTCATCCAGATCAAAGAAGTTCACGCCCTTGGCGTCGTTGTCGACATACTGCGAGACGTGCGTCGTTCGCCCGACCACGTCGTAGGCGGCTAGCGCACCGGCGATGGTGAAGACGCCGTAACGCCCCTCCAAGCCGAGCAGCCGCACATCGGCGCCCACGAGCGCCACGTCGCCCAGGTCCAGGTCCTGGACCCAGAGCTCCCTCCCACCCTTCGTCATGGAGCGAAGCAGGGTCCCGGTAGCCCGGTGGTAAGCGGATGTGGCGTTGTCCCAGGTCTCCGGGGCAGCGGCTGGGTCGTCGAGGGACGCAACGGCGATGGGGCCCGTCTCCATGCGATACGCGACCCGAGCGCCAGACGGAGCCATCATCGCCTCGGGCTGAACGTACCCCAGCGAACGGATGCGCCCTTCCCCTTCCCGCCAGACGTGCATGTCTGCGTAGATGTGAACCTTCCAGCGTCCCACAGCGCTCGAATCCTCCATCGACTCGTCGAGCCGGCCAAAGACCACGGTGCGACCGTCGTCGCTCCAGTCGATCGTCGCCGCTGCGCCCAGTGACCAGACGACCCGAGTGTCGACCAGCGTCGACGCGCCGCTGCCAAGATCCATCGACCACAGCGAGTAGTGCGGTGGCTGGCCCGGGGAGGCGTCGGTGAGTTGCTGCTCATCGGTCAGATAAAACAGCCGATCCTGCCCCACCGACATGCCTAAAAGCTCAATGCCGGAGGATGGGGTAGCGGTCACATCCGCGGGCGGGGAGACCTCCGGCGAGGGGTCGAGGTGCGGCAGTTCGAACCTCGGGGAGGCTTCGGCCTGGACGTCGTCGATGGATTCGTCTGCGGCCACACTACCTTGGTGCGGCTCTATACAAGCTTGCGCCGCGAGGACGAACACAGCGAGCAACAGTGGCGTGGCGAAGATGGCGTGACTCAAGACTCCCTCCCCTGAGGGTGTTGGCGACGCCATGTTAGAGCGCGCCCGTCACGATCGGCACTTAAACTTCCTTAAAGCTCAGCAACCCGACGGCTGGCGGCGGCGCTGCGGCGCAGCCTACACCCTCTCTCTCCGGTAGGTTCGGTGCGCTCGCTTGCCTGGGAGCACGACGAGGCGACAGAGTATAGGAAACAGAATATAGGAAACATAAACCATTTCCTCGAAGTATGGGGTCCGTCGGCAGGACCGGGTCACCTGGCGTGACGGGGACGACACCGTCGAGTGGACCCTGTCGCGCCCCTGGAGCGACGGCACGACCCGGCTCCGCTTCACGCCGACCGCCTTCCTCGCGCGCCTCGCTGTTGTCATCCCCAAACCCTACGTCAACGACACGGCCTACCACGGCGTCTTGGCGCCCGCGGCGCGGTGGCGCTCCGAGGTCGTCGCGCAGGCTCCAAAGGCAGGAGGTGTCTGTCCGCCGCCCATCACGACCCTGCGAAGACGGCGAGGCACTCTCAGGAGTCCAAGGAGCCAGCGCTATCCGGCCGAGGAGGTTGGACTGGGCCCGACTGCTGTGGCGCAGCTTCACCACCGACGTGCTGACCTGCGTGACCTGTGGAGGCCGACGCCACGTGCTGGCGCTAGTGCAAGACCCGAGCTCTATCCACGCCATCCTGACCCATCTGGGTCTGACGCCAACCACAGCGCCAACGGTGGCGCGACCGAGACCGCCACCGCAAGGCGCTCTGGACCTATCCACTACGACGTGAGGGCTCCAGGTCCAGGCCCCGTCCGCCTTGGTACTTCAGCTCCGACGCGCCAACGGTCCCGCCAACGGTCCAAACGGTCCGGACGCACCCGTATGTCTGCACAAGAGACCCGCTCAGTAGGGCTGGGTGTGTACTTCCGGGACGTGCCTTATTCTTCCTACAAGCCACGTCTCGGACCAAAGCTCAGTCTTCGCGACTCGGATGTCGTTTGAGAGCCCAGCATGGCTCGCCAGAGCCGCCGGTCCGGGTACGAGCAGCGCTCACGGCATGAACACGATGGGCGCCGTGACTTCGCCCGGATCTGGCGTG
>JAAZYN010000664.1 GCA_014239625.1 Myxococcales bacterium
GCGTCGGCTTGGCGCTGGCGTCACTCGCGCGCGTCGCGCCGCGCTTGAACGCCTTGGGAAGCTTTTTCTTACGCTTGAGGTAGGCCTTTGCAATGGAGGCCGTCAGGTCGCGGGAGGCGATGCCGCCCGCGTTCGCGCCCCGGGTGCCCGCGTGCGTCGTGACGCCGGCCTTGCTGAGGGCGACCACCAGGTCTTCGGCGCCCGCCTCCAGCGCCTCCAGGATCAGGTCGCCGAAGGCGTCCTCGTCGCCCGCCGCGTGAGCTGCGAGCGCTGCGTTGATGAGCATACGCGCGTCTTTGGCCTGTTTCCCGATGGCCTGGGCGTAGGCCTTTCGAGCCTGCGTCACCCGCCCCTTCGACATGTGGACGTTACCGACATTGTTGTGAGCGGCAGCCCCGAGGACCTTGTGGCTGGTGACCGCCTTGAAGGCCTCCAGGGCCTTGTCGGCCTCGTCCGACAGCGCCAGGAGGAAGCCCTTGTGGAGCAGCAGCTTGCCGTCCTCGGGCTTCTTGGCGAGGGCGCGCTCCACTTTGGCCAACGCGGTCTGGAGCTGTTTGGTTCGGCTCTTTGTCAGCAGCTCCACCTCCCGCTCGATGGCCCGCTGGAGGCTCTCTGGGTCCGCTACCGTCACGGTGGGGGCCGACGCGATCAAGCTCGCCGGTGGGTAACGGCTCCAGGCGGCGCGGAGGTCGATCACCTGCACCTTTCCGCGCTGCCCCTTGAATTTCCCGAGCTCCTTGGCCGCCGCCATCCAGGCCGCGTGGACCGATTTACCGATGAGCGTCGTCTCCAACGGGATCCACGCCAGCCCTTCGTGCGTGAGCAGGTGCCCCGGATCGAGCGAGATCGCGCTGGAGCCCGCAGCAGGGACCCCGGTGTGTACCGCCACGAACACGTGCGAAGGCGTGGTCACGAGCAGCATCCTCTTGCCCAGAGCCTCGGCCAACGCCGCATAGAGCACCGCCAAATCGTCGCAATCACCGGCCCGGGTCGTCAGCGTCTGCTCCGGATACTGCACGTAGTCGAGGGTGTCGGCGCCATACGGGTTGACGGGGTCAACCTGGTAACTCAGCTTCTGCAAGCCCATCCCGACGAACAGGCTGGCCGCCAGCGACAACGGGTGCTGCTTGATCGCTCCCCCGCGCGCCGCCGAGATGTGTTTGGCGAGCCGCTGGACGGTCGCCGTGCGCGGTGTGACGAAGGCGCTGACCGACTCAGCCTCTTTCCAAGACAGGGTGTTTCGATCGTAGACGACGATGGCCTGGGTGCGCTTCTCCGAGATCTGAAAGTCCCCGTCCTTGTAGCGCAGGGTGATCGACATCAGCGCGGGCACATTCTCGTCGTGCTTGACCAGGTTGGAGCGGTCGAGCACGACCTTGATCGGCACGACGAGCGAGGCGCCCGGCGCCAGATCGGCGAGCTTGGTGTCCAGCGGGGCCGCCACGAACCCGGGCAGTTCGGTGGTCACCATCATCTGCTTGAGCTTCTTCTTGCCACGATTGATGACCGTGAGCGTGCCGACCGGCTTGTTGGTGTATGCGCTGAGCCGCGCCGGGAAGATGTTTTCCAGCTCGAGCTCGCCCAGCTCGAGCGGTTTTGCCGCCTCGCCGCCCCTGGCGGGGGCGGTGGCCATCGACGGCTCGAGCTCCACCCGTCCTTTGAAGAGGTGCCGCTTTGCCAGCAGGTTCTTCATCAGGCCACTGGCCATCTCCGTCCCGAGCTGGCCCACGCACGTTGCCAGATCAGTGCGCGGACAGGTCTTCGAGGCGGCCGCGATGGTGGCGCCCGAGGCGCCGATGACCAGCCGAATCGTCACGTTGACCGACGCGCCCGTGCGCCGGTAGGTGCCGGTCAAGACCAGCGTGGTCATCGGGTCGACCCCGAGCTGTCGGAGCTTGGCGGCCCACTTTTTGGGCTTGCCCAGCGGCGCGGTCTCGGTCCCCTTGGTGAGCTGCACGAACTGCAGGTTCGACAGCGCGGCCCCGACGATGCCCGGGAGGGCTTTGGCCTGCCAGGCGTCAGCCTTGGACTTGCCCTTCTGCGCCAGGCGCGTGAGCACGACCGGCACCTGCATGGCGGCCTCGGGCGCGTACTGCGCTTTGATGGCGCGGTCCGAATAGCCGATGACGCTGACCCCGAGCCCCTTGACCCCATCGAGCGCGAGCGCGACCTCGCGAACCGTCGTGTTGCCGAGCTTGATCTCGATCTTGGTCACTCCCCGGCCCGACTGCAACATCGCCGCCGCCTTGGCCCCCGGGATGCGCTTGACCGTCTGCAAGATCGCGTCGCCGGCGGTGATGTTGGGGATTCCGGTCACCGTGAGCTCGATTCGGGAGGCGCCGGCGGAACGCGCCGCGAGGATCAGCTTGGCGAGCTTGGTGGCGGCTTGATTGGCAGCCTTCGCGGCGGCCTGACTGGCCACAAAGGCGATGGCCTCGCCGCGCACTTGATACGTGCCGAGAATCTGGCCGGTCGCCACCGCGATCACTTTGGACTGACACGAGGCGTCGTAGCGGTACGTGTCAGGGCCCAGAATGGCGCTCTTGATGCGGGTGGCGCGGCAGATACCGGCGACGATCACGTCCGCGTCGAGAGACGTGATCACCGTCGATACCTTACCGGCCATCAGCTGCCCGGCGTCCGTCACCGATCGGATCTTGCGACTCTGCGCCTCGTCGATGAACGTGACGCCACCCTTGATCATGAGCCCGATTAGCTTGTTCTCGGCGGCCGATGTGGGCTGCTTGTTGCCATCGACGTGCTCCTGAAAGACGGTCGTATAGCGCTTGGAAGCAGCGAACGTCGGCGCTGACAGGGCAGCGGCGACACAGACCGAGAGACTGATTCGACCCAGAGTGAGCATGGCGTTCTCGAGGAAGTCGCAGGGTAGCGAGCCGCAAGGATTGAGCGAG
>JAAZYN010000665.1:0-226 GCA_014239625.1 Myxococcales bacterium
AGGCCGAATCCCGGAGCGATCAGCTCCAGCTGCGCGTCGGCCATGGGCAGTGGTCGGGGTGGTTCACCGGAGCGGGGCCCCACCTGTTGCGGCACCCACGGCTGTGGCTGCTGGGCGACCATCGCCTGAGGGTTCGTGGTCGACGGGTCGAACAGCTCCCAGGCCCTCCCATGGAGGCTGAGCCGGTGACCGTCTCGCGGCCGCAGCCCCAGCCCCCGGCGGTAGC
>JAAZYN010000665.1:236-2910 GCA_014239625.1 Myxococcales bacterium
TTGCCGGTCAGGTGGCTCGTCACTCCCGGTGTCGATGGCGCTGGTCGCGCTGCTCGGGCTCGCGGGCTGGCGTCGGCGGATGTGGCTGCTGGCCGTCGCCGCGCTCTTCGTCGGCACCATCGGGTGCGCTGGGGACGCGGTCTCCGGAGAGCTGGCGTGCACGCGCCACAGCGAATGCCCCGGCGGCTGGATGTGCGGTCTGGACAGCACCTGCATCCCGGAGGTGGGATGTGGCGCCGACGACGACTGTTGTCCGGGGGCGATCTGCTTCAACGAGTGGTGCCGTCCGACGAGCTTCTGTGATCTCGGCGCCGATCCGGATCGCCCCTGTCTCCAGCGAGGCTTCGCGTGCGAGGTGCCCTGGAACGCGTCCGCGGAGCTGACAGGGGCCGAGGTCGTCGCTCCCGGGGCCGAGGGTGGTTGGTGTACCCCGATGACCTGCGAGGCTCACGGCGACTGCCCCGGGGGCTTTAGATGCACCGCGGGCCGCTGCCTCGGCGCGACGGCGTTACCTTGCGCCGGTGCGTGCGGCTCGGACGAGGCCTGCCACCTGCCCACGGGTCGATGCCTGGTGGCGTCCGGGTGCCAGACCTGTGTGGGTGATGAGATCCGGGTCGTGACCGCCGCCAGCCCTCTCACCGCGCTGGCCTGCGGCGCCGACCGGGTGGAGTGTGAGTGCGCTCCGCCGCCAGAGCCGCCGAGCGGTCGCCCAGGTCGCGAGCCACAGCTCGTGGTCATGGGCTCCGAGGCGATGGTCCTGAGTTACGAGCCGGTCTATGGCGATCTCGTCTTGACCCGGGCGCCGCTGAGTGATCTTGCCGACCAGCAGGACGCCGCGCTGGACGGCCTGCCGGCGGGCGTGACCGATCCCCTCGACGGCTACCGCGGCGGCGCCTTCGAGCCCGGGCCGGATCGCGGCGTTCGTCCGTCGTTGACCGTGCTCGGGGGCGAGATTCATGCCGTTCATCAAGACCGCGACCTGTCAAAAGCCCGGTACACGCGAACCGACGCGCTCGGCGAGGTCACCGTCAGCTTCGAGCTTCCCATCGCCGGCGTGGCCGGTCGTTACAGCTGCATTGCGCATGAGCCCTCCACCGGGAACCCGGTGGCGCTGGTCTTCGTCGAGAGCGATCAGGGCGCGTCGAAGCTCGTGCAGGCCCGCGCGTCCACGCCGGAGCCGATGGGCCCCTCGGACTTCAACGTCGTGACGGTGCTGGAGCGTGAGCTCCCCATGCGGTCGCAAGACCCCTGCGCGGGGGGCTGCGGTCCGTTGGACCTCTGCGTCGAAGCCGACGGGGTTCAGGCCTGCGCCAGCCTGTTCGATAGCCTCTCCTGTGACGGCCCGCCGTGCCCAGCGCATCACGTCTGCGCCAGCGTAGAGGCGGGCGTCGAGCCGGCCTGCCTGCCGCGCGTCTATCGCGCTTTTCAGGGCGACGACATCCCGTTTGGCAGTGGGCTGTATGTCAGCTGCGCGGCCAACGATGCTCAGGCGGTGGCCAGCTATTACGATCGTGACGTGGGCGCGCTCTACGCGCTCCAATGGCCCTGGGTCTCGTCAACGCCGCAGCTGGTCGATGGGACCGAGGCGGCGTGGGACGCTCCCGATGTCGGGGCGCACGCTGAGATCGCGCTGTCGCCGGCCAGCGCCACCTCCGGGATCGCCTACTGGGATGGTACGGCGGGCGCTCTGAAGTTCGCCGAGGGCCAGGCGGGCGCTGGTTCGTGGTTGGCCGCGACAGTTCACGCGGACGCGGTGGTTGGCTCCAGTCATGATCTGGGCGCCTGGGCGTCTCTGGCGTATACCGGTGACGGCGAGCCGATCATCGGTTACTCCGACGCCGGGCGGGCCGACGTGCTGATCGCGTCGCGGTCGGCGAGCGGCTGTTGGCAGACCGTGGAGGTGCTGTCAAGCGGCGCCTACGCCACGCCGGACATCGCCCTCAGTGACGTCGGCGGCGTGATCATCGCCGCGCGCGAGCTGGTCATTGACGAGCAGCTGCGGCCTCAGCACGCCCTCATCTTGACCACAATTCCGCGTCCAGTGTGTTCGAGCAATTGACACCGAGCGACCGCACGTCGCAGCGTGGAGGGGTCATGCACAACAGGTGGACCGGCTCGCGCGAGGAGCGCGACCTCGCCATCCTCCGTGAGGTGGTGGAGGTGCATATCGAGACGGGGACCCCCGTAGGCTCCAAAGCTCTGGCTGAACGGTTCCGTGGTGCCCTGTCGTCGGCCTCTATCCGCGCCGTGATGAACGATCTGGGCAAACGCGGTCTCTTGGAGCAGCCCCACACCTCCTCGGGGCGGATCCCCACCGACCGGGGGTATCGGACCTACCTCGAGAAGGCGATGGGCGAGTCCGGTCCGCTGGTTCCGGATAGCCAGCGGGTCGCGTCGTTGTCGTGGCACTCCGGTGACACGGTGCACGACCTACTGCATCAGGCGGCCCATCTTTTGAGTGATCAAGCCGGGCTCGCTGGGCTGATCGCGGCGCCACGGCTGGAACAAGCGCTGCTTCGGCGGATCGAGTTCGTCTGGCTCAGAGAGCACCGAGTGCTCGCGATCGTGGTGACCCGCTCGGGGATCGTCCATGAACGTCAGCTCAGAGTCACCGATGGGATCGAGCGCGGGGATCTGGAGACGCTGTCGAACTATCTGAACAGCTTCTTGATGG
>JAAZYN010000666.1 GCA_014239625.1 Myxococcales bacterium
GACGCCGATCGCTCGCCAATATCGAGCCGGATGCAAACGAACACTGGGAATAGCCCGGATGGTTCAGCGCGCTTCGCGCGAAACCGAGAACGCCGAAGGGCTCACCAGCTTGGGCCGAAAAGGCGTGTGCGACCTCGCGGCGGCGGACCGGCGGCGACGATGGACGGGCCGCGGTGTCAGGCATAGAGGTCGCGGTCGGGATGTCGCCTGAGCTCCGACGAGTCCAACGCGGTGGGCTCGAACGACAACCCCCTGACGATGGCGGCGCCCCGTCCAGCGCCCGCCTGCCCCATCACCAAGTCGGCCGCCGCTGCGACCATATCTCCTACAGCGATAAAGGTGTGCTGAAGCTCGAGCCCGCATACATCCACGGCGCCTCGTTCGTCGCTCACGGGCGGGAGACCAGCGATACCGACCACGTGGCCAACGGACCCGCGTCTGAATGGCCGGCCCAGGGAGTCGGTGACCACCACACCGAGGGTCACACCGAGCTGGGCCTCGAGGGTCGCTCGAATCTGGCGGGCGGCCTCGTCGGGAGCGCTCGGAAGTCGCAGGACCCACCGCCCGTCGTCGCCGAAGCCTTCTGGCTGGGCGTTGGAAGCGTCGATCCCCGAGTTGGCGCTCACATGACCCAGCCTGTGGCGCGTGATCAGGACGCCGGGTGCTTTTCTGCTGATGTGCAAGCAGTCGTCCAGGATGACCTGAACCAGGCGCGGGTCTTTGTCGACCTCGCCGGCCAGAAGCGACGCTTGTGGGGTCGGCTCGATGCGCTCCAGATCGACGAACGCCCCCTCCGCCCGGCTGAGGAGCTTCGAGGCGATCACGACGACATCCAGGTCTGCGAGTCGCGGGCCACGCCCGATCGCTTCGGCCAGGAGCATCCCGAGGTCGTCACCCGGGCACACCAGGGGGATGCCCGCGAGCGCACGGACCGTCAGCTCAGTCGCCACGTGAACCCGCGGCCCGGGGGGGGGCTCGCTCAAACGTCAGGCTCCATGGGTGGCTGAGAGTCCATGGTCTTGGCTCGACTCAGCGCATCGCGGATCAGCCCGGACCACTCCGCGCGGGTCCGCCAGTGAAGAGTCTCAGCGCCGGTGCCGCGCTTGGAACAGCGCGGAACCCAAGCAACACAGCGCCCGTCGGGGCGGCGCCTCTTACAAGCGGGCGACCGCACCGCGGTCACGTTGGCGCTGGCCCAACGCATCGCTCGCTTGCTGCGGTAGCCCCGATAACCTTTGCAGTACTTCGACACCCGACCATATTGCGCCACGACGTGGCGCACCCAGAACCGGGCCGACGCGCGCCAGTCCAAACGCACATCTCCCCTGTGGCCCGGGGTCCGGTAGGGTCGAATCCGCTTCTTCGCCCAGCTCGCGAACTGAAACATCCCGGCCGACCGCCCGCCGTCGCCGAAGCCCGGGTCCGCGCGCAGGCCACTCTCCCTGCACGCAGCGGCGATGAGCAAACCCCGCGCGGCAGGCGGGAGTTTGGCTGCCTTTTCGATGGTGAGGAGCCCGATCAGGATCGTCGGGTCTGGTTTCTTGTTGTGTGGACAACCGCCGGCCAGGACGTGCTCCACCATCGCAGTCTCGAAGGCGTCGAGGCCAAGCCTGTCGGCGGGCGATGCCCCCACCGCCAGCCAAGCACCGACCGCGATCGTCGTCCACATATGCAGGGAGGTTGAGGGCAGCGAGTGTCAGGCGGCAAGAAATTTAGTGAACTGCCTCTTGTGTTGGATGCCCAAAGTCCGGTTCAATGAGTCAGGAAGTGGTCCAAGGCTTCGGCGCTGAGCGCCTGGAGGACAAAGCATGTTACGAATCTTGCTCGCCTCGATCGTTGCCGTGACGTTAGTCGCGTGCGAGTTCGGCCCGATGCCGGCCAACTCCATGCGGACGGTCAGCCCGGAGATCCCCAAGACGATGATGCCGGGGGACGAAGTCCGCCTTGGCAAGGTCACCTACGAGTTGATGAGCTCGACCTGCAGCCCCAGCTCTGCTCGGATGTGGGACGGCCTCACCTACGAAGGGTACGCTGTCATCAGCGATGATGAGGTCTACCTGGCTCTGGACACGATGCCAGGGTTGGAAGGAGAGCTCGTCGATGGGCAAGCACAGCTGGTCGGCGAGATGGAGTTCATGGGGGAGACCGGTGTGAGCGTGATGTGCGTTGTCGATGGTGAAGCGACGGTCCATCCGGACGCGATCGAGGGCGTGGTCACCGAGATTTTGTCGTCAACCGGCGACATGAACTGCGCGTCTACCGCCAAATATACGCTGGCCTTCGACGAGTAGAGAGCGCTCCAACCGGCGAAGAACACCGATCGCCTGGCGGCACGCCGTCAGGCGGTTTTGCGTTTGGGTACACGTTGCGCGCCGGGGGGGGAAGGGCTGCGCTCTGGAATCTCTCCACGTCTCCAACGGGTTACACTCGGCCTGGCTGCCTCCCACGCCCCCCTCCGACTGCAGCTGGCGTGTCCGTAGCGTTGACGTGCGCGACCTCCCTGTGGCTGGCTCGCCGGTTATCGAAGATGACGTCACGAGCCGCCGGGCCGTGCCACGACCGCCCGCACTGCCCCCCTTTGAGCTCGCTGAGATCTCGATTTGCGTACGGCGTTCGCTTGCCCGCGGCGCGATCTTGACCGCCCTGACCGACACTCATGGCGTCCCTTCCGGCTTGAATGGAGACTGCCCGCCCGGCGCCTCGGTCTACAAGCGCCGCCGATCGCCTTGCGCTACGCCGGGCTGTTTCGGCCCGGCCGGCGTTGCTCGGGCTCGGATTGGACCCATCAGCCCTTCGGCCTCGCGCCGTGATGCGAACCCAAACGCTCCCGAGTTACCCCATGCACGGTCCCGCGCGAGGACACTCGTGAGTCGCGGCCCAGTCCCATCATCGCCGGACATGT
>JAAZYN010000667.1 GCA_014239625.1 Myxococcales bacterium
GCTGACATTACTGGCACCTACATCTTGAATCAGCGCGAGGGGAAGTTCGAGTTCCGGCCAGGGCCGCTGTTCGCCAATGTGGTCTTGGCCGACGAGATCAACCGCACCACGCCGCGCTCGCAGAGCGCCCTGCTGGAAGCGATGAACGCCCGTCAGGTCACCGTGGACAACACCACCTATCGGCTGCCCGATCCGTTCGTGGTCCTGGCGACGCAGAACCCGCTGGAGTTTGCGGGTACCTACCCGCTGCCCGAGAGTCAGCTCGACCGGTTCTTGTTGCGGGTCGCCATTGGGTACCCCGACGACGCGACGGAGCGCGACATCATTCGATCCCGAGGATACGTAGAGGCGGCTGACGATCTCGAGCCGGTCCTCACCACCGAACAGGTGCTCGCGCTACAGCGACAGGCTCGCGACGTGAGCTGCGCCGAGCCCGTGCTGGGCTATCTGCAGCGGCTTGTGGCGGCCACCCGCCAATCCCAATACCTGTCGCTGGGCGTGTCGACTCGCGGGGCGATCGCGTTGTTCAGGGCGTGTCAGGGGTTGTCGCTGCTGCGCGGCAGGGGCTTTGTCCTGCCCGACGACGTCAAGAGCCTCTTTATCCCCGTCTGTTCCCACCGGGTGCGGCTCAAAGCCCACCACGACAACCCCGCAGAGCGGCGGCAGGCGACCGACAACGTGCTGGCCGATTTGCTCGACAGCACGCCAGTCCCCGTATAACCGCGAGGCGACGTGACCCCCTCCGACACACTGTGGGTGACGGGCGCCCCGGAGCCGCTCTCGTCCAAGCGCGTGCGGCGCCTCGGCAAGGCGATGCCAAGGCGGCTGAGGTTTACCGGCGAGGGGAAGCTCCTGGTGGTCTTGTCTCTGGGGATCGGGACCGCCGCGGTCAACAGCGGCAACAACCTCCTGTACCTGGTCTTTGGATTGCTGTTGAGCCTCATCATGGTCTCCGGGGTCCTGAGCGAGCTGAACTTGCGACGGGTGCGGGTAATGCGGGTCGAGCCGCCTCACCTGCATGCGGGGACGCCAGGCCTGATCGCTGTTCGGATGTTCAACGGCAAGCGCCGCTTTTCAACGATCTCGGTGGAGGTCAGCGAGCTGTTCGGCTTCGACTGGCGAGAGGCCGGCACCACACAGCGGTGCGGCTTCGTCATGCTGCTCAAGCCGGAGACAGAGGCCACGGCCTTCGTCCGGGTCTCGCCCGGTCATCGCGGATTGATGACGAGCGCAGGGATACGTGTGTCGACACGTTTTCCCTTCGGCTTCTTCGAAAAATCGCGTTTCTTTCCGTCACCCCATCGCTACATCGTCTACCCGCCCGCCTCGGACACGCCGGGTGCCGTCCCTCGGCTGGCCGATCAGGGGACCGAGCAGGAGACGGGCAGGGTCGGGCAGGGCGAGGAGTTCTATGCGCTGCGCGACCAGCGCCCTGGAGACGACGCGCGTGACATCGCGTGGAAGGTCACCGCGCGACGGGACAAGGTGGTGGTGCGCGAGTACGAGCGGCCTGGCACCCGAGAGGTGCTCTTCATCCTCGCCAACGTGATCCCGCCTACGCCTGCAGCGCGAGCGGAGCTGGAGGCTGCTATCGAGAGAGTCGGCGCGCTCGCCCAGAGTTACGCTGGGGCGGGGTACGCGGTCGGAGTCGCGAGCTTGGAGGGCGCTGTTCGGCCGAGCCAGGGGCCGGCCGCGGTGACGGAGGTATACCGGCACCTGGCCGGGCTTCCAGTGCGCGTTGCGCCCACCGCGCTCGGAGAGTTCAGCGCCCTGGGCCCGCTCGGGGACCGCTCCTGGGCGCCGCGCGCAGAGCGGGTGTGGGTCGGCACCCCGACGCAGGTCCGCCTGGGCCTGGCGCCGGTCGCCTCCCGCGCGCTCGTCGCCGAGGCCGTGGACACGGAGGCCGGCGCCGCTGGGAGTGCGCTCGAGGAGCACGCCGCGTGAACTTCGAGAAGACCTACAAGAGTGTCGTGTATGCGTTGGTGCTCGTGGGTCTGGTCCCCCTGTCGACCTCCGGTGAGATCCCATTGCCGGCGCTGCTGCTGACGTTCATCGCCGTCGCCCACTCGTGGTTTCGATCGCTCCCGATGGCTCGCGCCCGTCAGCGCTCTCGGGGCTGGACCATCACCACCTTCTGCGCGGCGCTGCTGTGCCTCCTGTACGGGGGTTTCTCGGACCGCTGGCTGCTGGCCGCGATCTACTTCGCCCTCGTCATGGTGGTGGTCCGGCTGTATCAAGGGCGCACCGCGCGGGACGTGCTGCAGTTATATGGTCTCACCTTCATCGCGATCATCGCCGGCGCGGTGATCAACCCGACCATCTGGTTTTTGTTCTCGTTTCTGGTGTACGTCGTGTTGCTGGTCTGGGGGCTGGTCTTGTTGCACCTGCAGCGGGACCTGGGGCGGCTGCAGCGTGGTGGAGACCAAGACTTCTCGGTAGCGGCCGCCACAGAGATCGATGGTGAGACGTTCGACTTCAAGACGAGAGCTCTGGTGTCTCGGCGGTTCTTGGCTGGCACCAGCGTGCTCGCGTTGGGCGTGTTCGTGATGAGCCTGGCGTTTTTCTTCTTCTTCCCACGTCTGGGCATGGGGTTCTTCTTCGGCCAGGGGCGACGGGGACAAGCCGTGAGCGGCTTCTCCGACTCCATCGACCTCGGGCACTTCGGCACCATCAAGGACGACATGGCGGTCGTCATGCGGGTGGAGATTCCGGGCGACTCGAGCGATGGAATGCGGCATGTCCGCATGCGCGGCATCTCGTTTGACCACTACAACGGCAGAAGTTGGACCAAGACGGTCAGCGCGCAACGGTCCATGCCTCGCTTCGCCGATGATGAGTGGCGCGTGATCTACGACTTCGGTGCTCACCCCAAGTATTACGACAAGGGCCTGGTACGGC
>JAAZYN010000668.1 GCA_014239625.1 Myxococcales bacterium
TCTCGCGCCTTGCCAGCGCCGACATCGCCTGGCGAATCTCGCGTTCAACCACACTGACCGGCTCCATGAGACGCGCTGACGCACCTGAAACAGAGGCCGCAAGGGCGTCCTCGGCGCGTTCTCCGCAGCTTCAGAGTCCCACCAAGCGATGCCCCCTGGGCAGCACTAGGACTTGATGAAAGTGCGTGATCTGCGCCGATGACCGCATACGGACTACGGAGAGCGTCAACTTGGAGGCGCCGTCGCTCTCTGCGAGGCCGATCGAACAGCTCGCGATGACGCCGGCGAGATCCAGAGTGCTCGAGCGGGTGCGGACGCAGATCCCACCTCGGAGCTCCGTCCCGGTGATGGCGACCCGAGACTCGTCGACAGACATCGCCGAACCCTCTGCTCCCCCAAGACGGCCACGTATGATCTCCACCCTGCTGTGTCTGGCGACGAGCGCGTCGGCGGTGACGTCAGTGAGGCGCGCGCCATCGCATCGGTTCAAGGTGACCCGCCGATATCGTCCGGAGAGCTGAAAGTCGCGCTGTCCGTCGCAGGAGGCATCGCGCGCGACGGGTTGGAGTGGGATCTCGGCGGCGACGATGGCCTCGCGGCGGGGCGCCCGCGCGAAGCTCACGACCTGACGGGCCGTCCAGCCGGGCGCTTGCTTCATCGGGACGTGCCCGACGTCGGACCGCACGGCCAGCTGCGCGCCCAGGCGCGCGGCCAAGGTCACGCCGGTCCGCAGGGGAGCGACGCGATCGTCGCGCCCCCACAGCACCAACACGGGGGCTCTGACCCGGTCGAGCGCCGGTCCAAACCAGTGCTCCACCAGCGCCAGAGCCGCGATGGCGCTCGGATCCGAGCGCAGCGCCGCGGCCCGCATCAACGGTGAGTGCAACAGGCTCGACGGGTTCGGACCGCGACGCGACAGCAGCGAGACCAGCGCCTGCGGAAGAGACGATACGGGTCCAGTCGAAGAGCGGATGAGCGAGTGGATGTAGGTGGTCCGGTGCAACACACCCGCCACGTCGATGAGCACCAGCCGCTCGACCAGCTCAGGAAAGCCCGCAGCCAGCTCGATGCCGACGCCGCCGCCGAGAGAATGCGCCACGACCACCAGCGGCGCCAGGCGCCGGGCGCGAATCGCGCGGGCCACAGCGCGGGCCAGTCGATCCGGTGAATACAGCTGATTGCCCCGGGCCGAGCGACCAAAGCCGGGAAGGTCGATGAGGTGCACACGGTGCTTGGCGGCGAGCGCGGGCACGACGGGGGCCCAATCCTCCGAGGCAGCTTCGCCAAGCCCATGGATCAATAACATGGGGGGACCTGAGGCTGGCCCATGGGTGGTCCAATGGACGGGCCCGTTCAGCTCCCCCTTCTCGCGATACCCTCGGCCGCTCGGGCTTCACCAACCGGACCGTAGCCCCGCAACCGAGGGGCGGGACCACGCCGCAAGCCGTTAGCAGCAGGACGAGGCGAAGGGGAGCCATGAGGCACAGTGTAGCAGGCCGATGAGCTGGACTCCGGACCCCAGACATTCCACGGCCGGTCTTCGAGTCGCCACGTCACTCTCCCGGCTCGCTTCCCGGTTACCGCTGGTCCCCGGCCGAGACATTCACACCCCCTGGACCCACGCCGCGGGGTCGACGATCCGCGGCACGCAGCCGCCCCGGGTCGTCGCGCACAGCGAACCCCTGCATGGGCGCCTTCGTGATGACCCCGACCCGGGTGGCGGCGTCCAGCGCTCGTCGGCGCGGCTCGGCCTCAGGGGCAGCTTCTCCGGCTCTGTTCGGCAGTGAGCGGCCGGGCCGGATTGAATGTGTACCCGCTGCGCTGCCAGATCTGTTTTCCGTCCAGGCGACAGATGAGGACCATGAGCTTGCCGTTCTTGTAAACCGACTCCAGGCCGTGGCGCTTTCCGTTCTTGTAGTGGGTCACCCGCTCTGGCTTGCCCTGAATATCGTACTTTGCCGTCTTGCCGTGCAGTTGGGTGGACGTCGGCGGGTCGCCCACAAACCGCCTCCCGACGACCCTCTTGTTGCTGCCGTCTGTCCGCCAGGAATGGGTCGAGCCAACGACGCCGTTGTTGACGATGTAGTGAAACACTACGGCGTCGCCTTCGAGTCGAAGCTGCGGGCCGTGCTCTTTTCCACCTTTCCGGCAGCGCCAGACCGTGCGCAGCTCCCCCTTGTCTTCGGAGAACTTCGCCCCATCCGGGCACTTGAAGCCCGCCAACCCCTGTCGCTTGAGGAAGGCGTTGACCTTCGCCCGGGGGTCGGACTTCTTCGGAACGATCTTCTTGGGTTTCTTGGTGTCGGCGGCTTTTTTTCCGCCTTTGCGATCCACCTTGCCGCGCTTGGCGGCCCCTTTCGACTTGGAGTCGTGATCATCGCCACACCCCGCGATCACCGCCGCAACCACAAAAAGCGTAACTATCGGCCTCACCTTTCCCCCGAGTTGTTTTTCGCCGCAGATGGAGTCCACTTCGAGAATATCCATTTATGGTCTATGTCTTTAATACCATGTCAAAAAAAGCCTCGCAAGATCGTGGCGATTGGATCTCGGAGGTTGGCATCGCCGGCGGTCCCCTCACATGGCCCTGCCGGAGCTCGCTCAACTACCTTCCCACGTAGGGCATTGGGCTCCGGTGGCAGCTTCCGCCCGCGCGCCGACGCCGTGCCGGTGGCGTTCAGCGCCGCTTCGATCCGGGCAGGGCCCAACGACGCGGCGAACGTTGAGACGGTGGGGGCCATGGCGCGGAGCGCTTCCGACGCGCGCCCCTCTTGTGATCTCGAGGGTGGCGCCCTTGCGAAGTCGTCCGCGGGCGCCAGGAGAAGGCGTCGCGCGTGGGCACTCGCCACAGCGACCTGACCCGCATTTCTCACCAGAC
>JAAZYN010000669.1 GCA_014239625.1 Myxococcales bacterium
GAGATGGAGGAGGGAGCGGCCGCGGGGTCGTCGCGCGTCGGACTTTCGGCGGTGCCAAGAGGTGTCCGGCGGCCGCGGCGCCGAGGATTTCGGGGGGATGAGCCATCCTCGGCGACGACCGGGGTACGCGCGTCGCCATCCCTGGGCCCCTGCGGCGGGGTACCCGCGTCGCCATCGTTGGGAGGTACGCGCGTCGCCAGCGCTGGGCCTCTTCGACAGCCGTCTCTCGCTGCCGACTGCTGTTGGACAGGCGATCCCTGGCGAGCCCCTTTGGGGGATGTCCCTCCCCGTGGAGGGGCAGCCGGTGGCTGTGTTAGCCTGTGGCGGTGCCGACCCTTCTGCTCATCGCCCCTCCGGTGCTCTACGCCGGCCAATGGTGGGGTAACCGGCGGGCGAACAAACCGCATTTTGCGAGCCTCGCCGGAGCCGTCGGCGACCTCTGCGAGGTGCGATGGCTGGAGCTGGACCGACAACCCGGACCGGATGGACCGCTAACGGGGCTCGTGCAAGCCGTCGCGGACATCGGTGACGATCTGGCGCTCGTCGGTATCTCATGCTGGACCAGCATGCACTATCTGGGCGCCGTGCTGACCATCGAGACGCTCCGAAGTATGCGGTCGTCGTTACCGATAGTGGTCGGCGGCCATCATGCGTCGGCGGCGCCGCGAGACTTCGACGGGCTGGCCGACTGGGTCGTCAGTGGTGACGGTGAGAACGCCTTGCGCTCGCTCTGTCTTGAGTGGCCCAAGCGTCCCGCTCGCACGCAGAGACTCGCCGGCGCGGTGGTGTCGCGGATGGACCCGAGCGCCATCGACTGGGTGAACTACGGCCCAAACGGTCGCCCTGAGCGGGGGGCGCCGGTTTGGCTCCTGGCCGCACGAGGGTGTCCATTTCGTTGTCACTACTGCATGGAGCCGCTACGAGGGCCGTCACGTTCGACATACAGCGTCCAGAACACGCTCGCCATCATCGAGGGCTTGATCGATACCCACGCGCCGCCTTCTGTCGCCTTCGCCGATCCGCTCTTCGGCGCCGACAGGGCATGGACGCTGCGACTCCTCGACGGTCTTGTGGAGCGGGATCTGCCGGTCACGTTTTGGGCTCAAACGCGCGCCGACTTGATGACGCCAGAGCTGCTCGAGCGGTTCGCGCAGGCTCGGTTCAAGCTCGACTTCGGGCTCGACAGCGGGAGCCTGACCACGACGAGGCTCATGGAGAAGTCCCCCAATCCCGCACGATACCTGGACCGTTCGGCGGAGATGCTGAGGGTCGCCGACCGGGTCGGACTGCATCATGAGATCTATCTGCTCTTCAACTATCCCGGGGAGACGCCGGAGACCGCGGCCGAGACCATGCGGTACATCGAAGCGCTCGGGACGGGGCGGGGGCCGATGGCCGCGTGGGTGTCTCCGCAGACCTTCTTTATCCTCCCAGGCACCGAGTCGTACTCCCGAATGGACGATCACCATCAGCGCTTCGGAACCGTGGTTCGGAATCCGCAGTGGTGGAAGGTCCCGGGCGACCAATACAGGCTGGCCACCGCCGTATTGCCCAGTCGAGCGTATGCCGGGCGAGAAGCTGAGCTCTCCTCCTTCGCGCCCTGGGCGGGTGCGTTGAACACGTCCTGGAGCGCCCGATACCCACCCGAGGTTGCGGCGTTTCGGCGCCGCTTCCATGGGGGCACCGGAGCAGCCCCTCCGCCGCCGTAAGGGCGCCTGCAGGAGCTGGAGAGACTCATGCGTAGGCGTTTGCGTCATCGGCGGCCTCCTCGAGCTTTGCCTGGTCCTTGGGCATGGGACCGGGGCGCCGACGCCGAAAGCTCACATGCGGTGACGACCTGTGAGGATGGGGTTCATCGTATGGGCGACCTCTTCGTCCAGGTTGTCGCGGCCGGGCTCGTGCGACGCGCGCAGAGCAGAGGCCCCCGCGAGGGAGGGCCTTGTCGGCGTTCTCAGTAGGTGATCCCGAAGGCTCCGATGATCTTCTTGCGCTTGTTGGACGCGAAGACGGTCACCGGGTAGCCGTTCCCGTCCGCGTCACGCACGAAACGAACGGGCAGCTTCTTCTTCAGACCGGCCGCGTCGCCCTTGTCCACGGTGACAGGCGTCGCCTGGCTCGAGCGCTTCTCGGTGCCGTATTTGGTGCAGTAGCTCCGATAGATGATCTTGCCGCTCCGGAAGTCGATGCGGTCGACCTTGTTGGTCTGCCGCCAGGCCTTACAGATGCGCTCCTTCCAGGTGATCTTCTTGAAGCTGACTTCGATCGTGTCTCCCGCCTCCTTCATCTTGGCGATCGGTCCGGTGGGGTATCCCGAGGACCCGTTGAAATAGAGGATGACCGGCTTGGGCAGCCCGAGCGGATCCCGGCCGCGGTCGGTGTCGAAATCGATCTTCGCGGAGGCCAGCGCGTGCCAGATCGCGGTGCGCGGCCCCCAGTGCTCGGCGAATCCGGCAGAGGCATTGGCCCAATACTTCTGCGCCGCCGGCTTTCGGACCAGGCACAGGGAGGCGGCCGCCGCAAGCTGGCTGCCGATGTTGTCTCGGAAGGCGTACTTGAGGTCCTCGAGGATGCGCGGCTGCTTCGCCTGAAGGTACGTGGCGAGGTGCTTGCGGAGCTGGTGCTCGCAGCCGTTCATGAGCTTCTTGTTCCGAGCTCGCGCGTCGTCCACCACCTTGTGGACCCACGCCAGGAGCTCTTTGTAGGGAGCGCTCTCCTTATCCCACTGCGCCAGCGCGACGATGGGGATGGTCTCGATGACCGTCTTGAGCTCATCGAAGCCCAGTTCGATCTCCCAGCGATCATGGTAGAGCAAGATGAGTTACTCGGCGGGGTACAGCACCGGGTCTGTGAGCGTCGTGAAGAGAC
>JAAZYN010000066.1 GCA_014239625.1 Myxococcales bacterium
GGCCTCACTCCGCCAGCGGTTTGATTTTGCCAAGACGCGAGGCCAGGGCTGGCGGGGGTCAATTCAAGGCCGAGCAACGGCGGCAGGGGCCAAACAAGTCAGGATTGTGACCGCGTAGTTTTCATATGGGGCACCAGGGAAAGACCACGAGTATGCAACGCTACATCGTTACCGCCGCGTTCGCGCTGAGCGCCATGTTGGTGTCATCGAGCGCCCAGGCCAAGCCGAGCCGGCTCATCGCCAAGTGCAAGTCCGGTGTGATCAAGGCCTGCTTTGATCTGGCCGTGGCGTACGAGAACGGTGACCTCGCCAAGACCGACGTGCCGCGGGCCAGGGAGCTGTACAAGCGCGCGTGCGACGCCAAGCACGCGGAGGCCTGCGCCAACCTGGCTGTCTTGTGGCAGGTCGGGGAGGGTGGCGCGCAGGACTCGACGATCTCGCTGCGGCTCCACGAGCGCGGGTGCTTTCTGGGTTCTGCTGGCGCGTGTCGGGCGGCCGGCAAGCTCCACGCCAAGAAGGCTGGAGCGGGCAGCAGCGCCCGCGCCGCGTTTTTGCGCGGCGTCGGGTGCAACCTCGGGAGCTCGCGGGCGTGCTTTGACCTGGCGCAGCCGGTCCAGGAGAGCCATCCAAAGACCGCAAGGCGGCTCTTTGAGGTGGCCTGCGCGATGGGCGAGGACGCGGTGTGTGCCTCCATGAGCCTGGACGCCAACGCCGTGCGGCAGAAGCTGTCCGGACACGGGTCAGGCGCCGCCTGGCGCCCGGTCGACGCCCTCGGCTGGCTCATGACGGGTACCTGGGCCGGTGTCGCTGTGGTGGAGAAGAAGTGCGCCGGGGCGACGGTGGACGGAAAAGCCTGTTGGGATGCTGCCCTGGGGAGTTGGCTCGGCTGGGGCTCAAAGGCGGAGCTGCCGAAGGCCTGGAGCTATGCCGCCAAGGCCTGCACCGCGGGGGTACCGCTGGGCTGCCTCCTGTCGGGTTGGCTGGGCACTCTCGAGATACAGGGCGCCAAGGACGACGGCGAGCGCCTGCTGAAGAAGGCATGCGGCGACAAGGTCACCGCAGCCTGTCCCTAGTCCTAGTGTCCCGTGTCGAACGTTCGCGGTCTCACTCCACCAGCGGGCTGGTTCCTGCAAGACGCGAGGCCGCCGGACTGGCGGGGGGCCATTCACGGCCGAGCAACGACGGCAGGGCCCAAACAAGCCAGGATGGTGACCGCGTAGTTTTCACACGGGGCACTAGAGGCCGGCCGCGGGCGGATCGGGGAGCCGCCGCGTGCCCGTCCCCTTGAGCCACTCGATCAGCGCAGCGAGCGCCCCCCGGGCCGCCGCGGGAGCGTCACGCAGGAGCTCCTGGGCCACCGAGTCGCCGGTCGCGGCGCGCTTGCCCAACAGCCCGTACAGCACGGCGTCGTCGAGGGCGGCGTGAATGACGTTGTCGTGCCACGCCGGGGCTCTCGTCGGCGCGCTCGGCGCCTCGTAGAAGGCCGACCGTTGCAAGCGGCGCTGGAGCTCTGCAGACAACGCTCCCCGGTGTTCGATCAGCATGACGCCGTCGACGCTGACCGGGATCCAACGGTCCGGACGGTCGCCGGCGCGGCTGACCCACAGCGGAACCTCCTGGTCCACGACGAGCATGGCCGTGCCCGGACGCATCGACGTGCGCTGCGCCATCTGGGCCTGCGGCACGACGGCGTCGAACAGCGAGAAGGTGCTCAGCTCTTCCCGGTATTCCTGTTCGAGCCGACCCAGGGACGCCAGATCTCTGCGGGCGGACACAAAGCCCGCGAAAAGGCTGGGCGGCACCTCCGGGACCCATGGAGTGGTCTCGGATTGCCGCAGCAACGCGTCGCGCTGCGCGTCGAGCTCACGGCTGGCCTCCTCGAGTCGACTCCGGAAACGGTCCAAGCGAGCCAGCCGAGAAGCGACCGCCTCCTCCAGCGTCGCTGGAGCCGCCTCACGATCACCCCGCTCGACGTCGTCCGTCACCGCCAGCCGGCTCCATTGCTTGATCAGGTGCTGCTTGTCACCTTGCACGTCGACGACCTTCGACAAGGCCTCGCGGATGATACCGCGCACGGCCGCGTCGTTCTCTAGCGGGTCACCAAAACAATGCTCCAACAGCAGCAGATCGATCGGCGCCAAGGCTCGACGTCCCGTCGTGGCCGCCGCCATCCGCAACAGGTCGACGGCCCACCGCCAGCGGCGATCGCTCGCGTCGATGCTCGCCTCCATCAGGCCGCGGCGGACGTCGGTCAGCAGCGTTCGAACGGCCGGGGTGGACGTCACGCTCGCAGCTCGCGCCCGAACGGCGTGCAGCTCGTCGAGCAACAAGGTCGCCTCGGGCGGGATGTCAGGGGACGCCAGCTCGCCGAACGCGACTTGCAGGAAGGCATCCTCGTCCGCCACCGGGGCCACCCCGAGCCGCACCAGAAAGCGGTCATAGAGCGCCGCCAAGGGCCCGCCTGGCTCAGGAGCCTCGTTGGAGGCCCCGACGATGGCCATCAAGGGCGCCGCGTCACGGTGGCGCCCGTGATGAAAGATGCGCTCGTTGATGAGGGTCAGGAGGCTGTTGAGGATCGCGCTGTTGGCCTTGAACACCTCATCCAAGAAGGCCACGTGGGCCCGCGGCAGAAAGCCCTCGGTCAGCCTCCGATAGTCCTCCTCCTTGAGGCCCGGGATACTCACGGGACCAAAGAGCTCGTCGGGGTGGGTGAACCGGCTCAGGAGATACTCGAAGTAGCTCGCGTCGCGCACGGCGCCAGCGACCGCTCGAGCGAGGCGGCTCTTGGCGGTCCCAGGAGGCCCCAGGAGCAGCACGTGATGACCGGACAGTACGCACAACAAGGCGAGCCGGGCATGCACCTCGCGCTCGACGAAGCTCGCGTCGAGCGACTCCAGGATCGTATCGATCTTGCCGCGGACCGGCTCTAGATCGTCGTAACCATTATCCAAACTAGCCTTACCTTGCCTGGGCCTCGTCATGACTGTAGCTTACGCCGCTATCGCGACCGACCCAAATGGTCGCGGCGAGGGGACAACATGCTCCGCTACAAAACTGATCGGCGAACATTGACGTTCATCGCGTCGTATTTTGGGTTCACAGCCGCCATATGGGTCTGGGACCCGGTCTGGTTCATCGCCGCTCCGCTGATCCTGATGCTCATGGTGCTGTCGTGGATCTGCGCGGTCATCACACACAACGTCATCCATTGCCCGGTGTTCAAGGGCAAGAGGACCAACAAGATCTTTCAGGTCTTCCTCTCCATGACCTACGGCCACCCGGTCAGCTCGTTCGTCCCCGGGCACAACCTGAGCCACCATCGGTTCACCGAGACCCCGCGCGACGTGATGCGGACCAGCAAGGCCCGCCACAGCCTGAACATCTTGAACCTGTTCACCTTCATGCCCAGCGTCGGGGGGGCGATCTTCAAAGGTGAGTGGCTGTTCACCAAGGCGATGCGCACCCAGCGCCCCACCTGGTTCAAGCAGATGCTGATCGAGTTCGTGGTGCTCTGGGGTGTGAGCATCGCGCTCATCGTCTTGGATTGGCAGAAGTTCCTGCTCTACTTCTACCTCCCGCACTTCTTTGCGGCCTGGGGCATCATCACGATCAACCTGCTGCAACACGACGGCGCGGAAGCCCACAGCGACTGGAACCACTCCAGGAACTTTACGGGCGCCCTGTTCGGCTGGTTCACCTTCAACAACGGCTGGCATACGGCCCATCACATCAAGCCAGGGCTGCACTGGAGCCTGCTCCCGGCGTACCATGACGAGCACGTCGCGCCACACATGGATCCTCGCCTCGACGAGCCATCGTTCTTCCGCTACGTGTGGCGGGCCTATCTCTGGAAAGGCGGCCAACGACTTCGCTACGACGGGACCCCCGTGGTGGTGCCCGAGGCGATGGAAGACGAAAACTGGGTCCCGACGCCCAAGACCATGCCCGCGGACATGTCACTAGGCGCAGAGGCCTGACCGCCACGGGTCGCGGCGGTCTCGCGAGACCCGGCGCCCTGGCTCGTCTCCACGCCTGGGCGCTCGCCCCAACACCGCGCCGCCCTCGCGGACGGCGCGCGTTCAGCCCGGCCGAGGGGGTGACGACGTTGTCGAGCCCCTCGTGTTGAAGGCCTGCTGGCAACGCCAACAGGACAGGGGGCGTTCGGCGTGGATCGCGACCGCCGTCAACGTCCGCACTTCAACCCGCGCCAGCGCCGTCCGAGTGCCCGAAGACAGGTGTTTCAGATGGTGACGTGTCAGCTCTGGTGGTGACGTGTCAGCTCTGGTGGTGACGTGTCAGCTCTGCAAGCGAGCGACTGAACGTCCTGATCCACGCGGGCCGCCCGTCCCTGGTGAAGACTCGGCCCCGACATCCACGGCCGACCCCTGGCGCACCCCGATTCGGCGGGCGCTGGGCCTCGAACGAAGGGTCAGCACCACGCACCGACGCCAATGCCGCGTTTCGGGCGCCCGCCCTCCCCCGAGGCCCAGGTTTAGTCAGCGGCGACGAGGGCTTGCGCCTCGGGGATGCCGACGGAGATGTCGAAGGCCGGGCTGAGCACGGCGGCGCCGGCCCCGCTTGCATCTGACGGCACCAACCGCAGCTCGACCTGGCCGCTGATGCCGCTGACGTCCCACGTGATGAGGTGAGGCTGACCGTTGGGGTCGCCGATCTCCAGATGAGTGGTCAGCCCGGTGGTGCCATGACCACCATCGCCCTGCGCGATCGTCTCACCCTCGGATGGCTCTCCTGCCGAACGCCAGTTGAGGGTCAGATTGACCGGGTCTCCCTCGATATCCGAAATCCACACGGTGACGTCGGCCACCCCATCAACAGCGGCTGAGACCGCGACCCAGGTGACCCGTGGCACCGAATTGGAAACATCCACAACGGAGTCACAAGAGGCCACGAGACCCGCACAGACTGTAACCAGCGCAATATTTTTGACCATCATCGCATACCTTGTCGGTGGCCTTGACGACCGAGGGTTGGATTGCTACCTCGATCGGCGGTCGGGTTCAATCATAGACCAGCCCGTCCGACCTCAGCCCACCGCCTTTTCTGTCCCGAACGGGAGACGACGAACCTCATGGAAGCCAACACCGACGTCATCGAAGGCTATCTCATGCGTACGGAGCATTCGTACGAATTGATCGCCGACACCACCTGGATGGTTCACGACGAAGCCGACCACGTCGACAACATCGTCATCCAACTCACGCCGCCGCTCGTCGTCTTCACGGTTCGGCTGATGGCCATGCCGGCCGACGCGTCCAAACGCGCCGAGCTATGCGAGCAGCTGCTGCGGTTGAACGCCAGCGAGCTGATCAGCGGCGCATATGCGCTCGACGAGAGCGGCATCATCATCACCGAGACGCTGCAGAGTGAGACGCTGGACTTCGAGGAGTTCCAGGCCGCGCTCGACTGCCTGACGATGGCTATCACGGAACACTACAGCTTGCTTCGCAAGTACCATGACGCACCCGAGGAGGCGGCATAATGAGCATCTGGAGCCGCATCAGCACACTGGTAAAATCCAACATCAACGCCATGATCAGCAAGGCAGAGGATCCTGAGAAGATCCTCAATCAGCTGATCATCGACATGCGCGAACAGTTCATGGAGGCACGGAAACAAGTCGCGGTGTCCATCGCCGATGAGAAGCGCCTCAAGCGGCAGTACGAGCAGGAGCTGGGCAAAGCGCAGCAGTGGGAGAAGAAGGCCATGGTGGCCATCAAGGCCGGCCGTGACGACCTCGCGCGCCAGGCGCTCGCGCGCAAGACGGAGCACGACAACATCTCGGCCGGATTCCAGGAGCAGTGGATGGCCCAGAAAGAGGCCGCCGATATGCTCCGGGGCGCCCTCAAGCAGCTCAACGCCAAGATTCAGGAAGCGCAGCGCAAAAAGAACCTGCACATCGCCCGCCTCAAACGCGCCGAGGCCAAAAAGAAGATCGCCGACACGCTCAGCGGGATGAAGACCAACTCCGCCTTCGACACGTTCGCGCGTATGGAGGAGAAGGTCGACCAGATGGAGGCGGAGGCTGACGCAGCGGCGGAGCTGAGCCACGAGATGGGTGACAAGCTGGACAACGAGTTCGCCGCCCTGGAGACCAGCTCGGTGGCCCAAGACGACGCGCTGTCAGCGCTCAAGGCCAAGATGGGGTTGGTGGCTCCCGCGCCGTCTGCCCCGGTGGCCGCGCCCGCGACCGCTGTGGAAGGTGTGGAGGCGGAGCTCGACGCGCTCTTGAACGAGACCTCCTGAACGACGCCGTAACCCTGGCCCGCCGGCTCTTCGGCGGCGCCGCGCCGTGGCGCGGGTTGCCGTTCTGGGCCGACGGCGGGCCAGGCTCTCGGCACCTCCTCGCGGCGCTGCCCGATCGGGTGGACCGGCTGCGTGTCGACGCGCTGCCGCACCGGGCGCTGCTGGGATGGCTCCGCGAGCGTCTATCGGAGGCGGCCAACCCAGCGCTGCTGCACGTCGTGCTGTTGGCCTACGACGCCGGGCGCAACCTCGAGCACCTCGCCAACGCCGCGCTCGAAGACCCAGCCCTGCCCCACGTCGTGGTCGCCCGATACCCCGCCCACTGGGCCGCGGAGGGTGGCGGACTCCCGCAGCTCAAGGGGACCCCCAAGGGCAAGGCTACGCTCCAATCGTGGCTGATCTCTCAGCCGTTGGCCGACCTTGCTCCGGTCCGTTGTGGCCCCATGGTGTCAACCATGACCCGAGGTCGTTACGACGAGGCCATCGAAGGGATCCTGGATGGCATCGCTGCGGGCGACTATTACGAGATCAACCTGGCGCGGCGCCTGCAAGCGCGCTTCGACGCGCGGGACACCCTGGCGCTTTACCTCAAATTACGGCAGCTCAGCCAACCACGTCATGGCGCTCTGTGGGCCCTGGACCCGCGCACGTGGCTGGCGTCCGCCTCACCCGAGTGCCTGCTGACCTGGAACCCGGCCACGCGGCGGGCCCACAGCTTCCCCATAAAGGGCACCCGGCCACGCGGAGCGACCCCGGTCGACGATGACGCGCTGGCTCGCGAGCTGTCAGGATCCACCAAAGACCGCGCCGAACACCTGATGATCGTTGACCTCGTCCGAAACGACCTCGGCCGAATCGCCGAGCACGGGTCGGTGACCGTCGACGACCTCTTTGGGGTGCACCGATTGGGCGCCGTGCAGCACATGATCAGTGACGTCTCAGCCACCGCGCGCCCAGAGTATGACCTCGTCGATGTGCTGGCAGCCCTGTTTCCTGGCGGGAGCATCACGGGTGCCCCCAAGATCGCGGCCATGGACGCCATCGAGCGGGCTGAAGGGCTGAAGCGAGGCTTCTACTGCGGGAGCCTCGGGGTCATCGACGATGGGGGCCGAGCGGTCTTCAATATCCTCATCAGAACCGCTGTCGCCGCGGGCGGCAGGCTGCTGTATCAAACGGGCGGTGCGATCGTGGCCGACAGCTCGGCGGAGCAGGAGTGGGCCGAGACGAAGGTCAAGGCGGCCGCTCTGATGCAGGCGCTGAACGACTAGCGCATACTGACGCAGCATGCTCGTCTGGGTTTACACAGCTATGACCATGGCTCAGCCGCTCCCGGCCACGGGCGCCGACGCCCCCGTCAGCGCCGAGGTGGGCAAGGCGCTGCTGACCAAGTACCAATGCAACCGCTGCCACCAGTCGACGGGGCTGCCTGCCGTGGCGCTGCACATGGACTGCGTGCAGTGCCATCGCGCCATCCACGCCGGCACCTTCGAGGCCACGCCGGAGCAACTCAAAGCGTGGCAGCAGAACATCGTCGATCTGACCGCCACGCCGTCGCTGGACGGCCTCCATCAGCGGCTTCGCCGGGATTGGCTGGCGGCCATGCTGAGAGAGCCGCATGACCTGCGACCGCGGCTGAGCGCCACGATGCCGCGGCTGAGCATGGACGACGAGGAGGTCGCCACGCTGGCGCGGTACCTCGTGCCGAGGCCGCTCCCGGAGGCGGCCATCGCCGGTGACCCAGCGAAGGGCCGCGCCCTGTTGGACACACGCGGCTGCGGGTTGTGCCACAGTATGAGCGGTGTCGCGCCGCTGAGGTTGTCGCAACCCAAACGCCCCCCGCCTGGCCCGGCGCTGAGCGACGCGTTGCTACTCGCGCCCGACCTCTCGCATACCCGAAGACGCTTTCAGACCGCCCGCCTCGAGCAGTGGCTCCGCGACCCACGGAGCCTCAAGAGCGATGCCCTGATGCCCAAGGAGGACCTGACGGCCGCCGAGGCGCGAGACGTCGCCGCGTACCTCCTGACCGCCAAACTCGCTCCCCCTCAACCCGCGCCCATGCCGCAGCGGTTGCCCCTTCTAAAGCGTCGCGTGACCTACTCCGAGGTGGCTACGGCCGTGTTCGGCCACACCTGCGTCCACTGCCACGCGGACCCGGACTATGCCGTCGGTGACGGTGGCCCCGGCAACACCGGTGGCTTTGGCTACGCGCCCAAGGGGGTCAACCTGACGGGCTACGCGACGATCCAGGCGGGCTACATAGCCGACGATGGCGAACGACACTCGTTGTTCGCCAAGATGCCCGACGGCACTCCACGCCTGGTGGCCGCCTTGTGGGCACGCCACAGCGAAGTTCGTGGCGCACCGATCCCGAACCTGCGCGGCATGCCGCTGGGGCTGCCACCGCTGAGCCCTGAGCACATCCGGTTGGTCGCGACCTGGGCCGCTCAGGGACGCCCTGAGTAGACCGCGTCGTTCAGCGCTGTTTGCGGAACCGTCGAACGAGCCGCTCCAACGCGTCCTCGTCAGTGAGGAGCCGTCGGCATTGCGCCTCTTCGGCTGGACTGATCTGGCGGCGTTGATGTTCCCGCTCGATGGTGCGGCAGACGTCGACGCGGGTGACCCGGCACAAGCGCTCTACCAAAGCAGCGCACCCGCCCGGGTCCGCTTGTTGGTGTCGGTGCGGTTCCGCGACGCTGTTTTGGGCCGGCGCGTAGACCGGGCTGCTCACCCGAAGTTCTGCCCCCTCGAGGCCCACAGCTCCGCCCCATGTCACCATCATCGCAATGACGAACGCCATCCCAACCCTCCCACTCAGTGGGCACGGTTTTCGCATAGATAGGGTCCGCTGTGTAACCTCCTTCGGAGGCGAATGTAACCGCTCTTCGCCGCTGCGTGTGCGAGCGCCCGCGCGAAGATGACGGCATAGCGGCCAGAGTGTAGAGTCTCATTGCTCACCCTCAACGATCTCCGCCGCATGCCCGACGACTACATCACAGCTGGCTCACTGGTCGATGGCCGCTTCGCGGTGGGTCCCACCATCGGTGCAGGCAGCTTTGGCATCGTCTACCGCGCCGAGGACAATAGGCCGGGCGACGGCGCACGCTTTGTAGCGCTCAAGACGCTGCGCCCGGAGGCCTTCGGGATCCCCGATCTGGTGGAGCGGTTCGCGCGGGAAGCCGACATATCAGCGTCGCTAGTCCACCCGAACATCGTGACGCTTGTCACCCACGGCACCGTTGAGATGAGCCAGAGGCCGGTGCCATACATGGCCATGGAGCTCATCCGCGGGCTACCCCTCGGCGGCGTGATCTCGCTTCGGGGGAGGCTGTCCATCCCGGAGACCACCCACATCCTGTCGAGTGTCCTCGAGGGCCTGCAGGTCGCTCACATGCAGGGTATTGTCCACCGGGACCTCAAGCCGAACAACATCCTCATGGCGGCCCCCGAGGACATGTTGTCGGAGCCCGGGGAAGGCGCGGATCTGTTCAAACGACTCGGCGTGCCGAGCGCCGACCAGGAGGTCTGGCGAGACCTCGTGCCCCTGAACGTTAAAGTCGTCGATTTCGGTCTCGGAAAGATGCTGGAGACCGGCGGCAAACGAGTGAAGCGCCTGACGCGTGCCGGCGTCGCCGCCGGGACCGCCGAGTACATGTCGCCCGAGCAGGTCCGGGCCGTCGACGACGTGGACCACCGCGCCGATATCTACGGTGTCGCCATGCTGATCTATCGGCTGCTGTCGGGACGCTCCGCTTTCGCGGGGAAGAACCCCGTCGAAGTAGCCAAGATGCAGCTGTTCGACGCGCTGCCCCCCCTGCCCGGAGCGCTCGCGGACCATCGCATCGCGCAGGTGTACGCCAAGGCCGGCTCCAAGGAGCGCGACGAGCGGTACGATACGGCGCTGGAGATGGCCTACGAGCTGCGGCGGGCCGTCGACCCCGAGGCGTTTGCCGACCGACCCGACTTCGACAAGCCACCCAAAGTGCGCCCGCAGAGAGGCTGGTTGTCGCGCCTCTTCAGGCGCTGACTCTCGACCGTTGCGCCGGATTCAAGCGCGCCCGGCGCGGGTCCCACGGGGCGGTGTCGGACGCGTTGGAGTTCGGTTGCGACCACCGCACCGCGGCCAGGCACGACGTAGGCGGCGATCAAAGGCCCCAACCGATCGCCTCGGAGCCGACCTCGTCGTCGGCGCGAACGCCAGGTTCCCCCCGCCCCCTTCTCCGACGGTTACACCGCCCCCACAGCGCGTCGCATTGCGCTCAGGTCGGGCCGCACTCCGGTCCACAACGCGAACGCCCCTGCGGCTTGCCTGACGAGCATCTCCAACCCATCGTCAGCGATCAAGCCGCGTTCGCGCGCGGCACGCACCCACGGGGTCTGTCGCGGCACATAGACGAGGTCGACCAAGACCGCTGCAGCCGTACATCCGACAAGAGCCTGCGCTGCCGAAGCGACGAGAGCCTGAAATCTCGGCTCGCTGACATGCCAACCCATCCCCAAAGTGGTGGCTTGGTACACCAGGTCCGCGCCCTGCAGCGCTTGGCGGGGCGTTCCCGCCACGAGCACCTCGCCCCCGAACCGATCGGCCAGTGCCTCAGCCCTGGATCGCGTCCGGTTGGTCACTCGCACTTCGGCTACGCCCAAGGCTCGAGCCGCGGCGACCGCGGC
>JAAZYN010000670.1 GCA_014239625.1 Myxococcales bacterium
GTCTACAAAGACGCGCTGCTTCTTCCAGCCGTCGACGACCACGCCGACCCCGACGGCATCGACGCCGGCAAGGGCGACGTCTCGGACTGGAAGTACGTCGAGCCGGGCGCGACCGGCGAGGGTCAGCTCCGATTGACCGTGGGCGACCTGTTCGGCGGCACCAACCGGCACGGCGTCAAAGACGGCGCCGTCACGGTGAAGAACTCGCGCGCAGAGACCCTCGCGCAAGAGCGCATCGTCAGCGGCAAACAAGAGTACAAGCTCGCGTTCCCGGTGACCAAGGGCGAGCGCATATACATCGTGGTCGAGGCCCGCGAAGGCCGGGATCAGTATCGGCTGACCTTCGGGGTGACGCCGGGATGCAAGGACTGCTCGGAAGGCGAGATCTGCAAGAACGGCCAGTGCACCGAGCCTATCAAGCCGCCGCCGGCGGTGCTCTGTGACCCCACGTGCGGCCGAAAGTACTTCTGCCTCAAGGGGCGCCCGGACCGCGCGCCGCGGTGCGTGAAAGCGCGCGAGAAGTCTGGGCTCTGCGCGTCGGAGTGCGAGCGCATCTTCGACGTCACCAGGAAGTTCCTCAAGATCAACTTCGGCGAGAACAAGAGCGCGCTCAGCCAACAGATGGCGTCGTTCAAGGCGATGAAGAACAAGGGATTGAAGCGCTGTATCGCCAAGTGCCAGAGCGGCGCCTATGACCTCGCGTGCCTGAGCGGCACCTCCAACGCCAAGCGCATCCCCGAATGCAAGGTGGCCTGCGGGGGCCCGTGCCGAAAGGGCTTCCGCTGTGACGTGGAGGCCGACGAGTGCGTGCGCACCGGCTCAAAGTGCAAGAGCTGCAAGAACGTCAAGTGCCCGACCACTCAAAAATGCCGGTGCGGCCGGTGTCGGACCAAGAAGGTCAAGCCTCCCGTTCAACCGGCGTGTAGCCCGCCGTGCAAGAAGCCGTACACCTGCAACGCGAAGAAGGGCAAATGCATCCTCAAGCTCGGGCCGATCCCGTGCCGGATCATTCAGGTCACCCCGTCGGGCTCCAAGAGCCACCTGCTGCTGAGCCGTGGCAAGGCCCACAAGGTGGCCGCCGGCGACCGCGGCAGCGTCCCCGGCGTGGGAACGTTCACCGTCAAGAAGGTCTTCGCGAATCGCTCCAAGGCGACGATCAACAAGCCGTCATCAGCGCTCGCGGGCCAGAAAAGCTGCAGCATCAACCGCAAGAAATGGAAGCCCTGAGGTGGGCCGTGGTTAGCGCCGCCCCATGGCCCGCGGCGGCCCGCCGATGACGCAGCCCCGAGGCTTGAACGAGCCCCGGTCTGCCACGTCGTTGGGCCGCCTGACCGCGGCCTGGGCGGCGTTGGCGCTGCTGGCGTCCCTGGGCGCCTGCCGCAGCGACACCGCGGCGGTCGCGATCGAGCCTCCCGCCAGCCCCTACCAACGCTGCGTGGAGGGAGCGACCCCCAAAGGGCCTGAGGTCGCGGCCTGCCGGTCCTATCGGTTGGGCCGGGTCGCCGGGCTGGTCCAGGGCCGCCGGGAGGCCGACACCCACATCGCCAACGAGACCCGCGGCGGCTACCGGCTGCGCCGGATCACGAGCCTCTCGCTGGGCGGGCTGGCGGGTCTCTTGTGCGGCACTCTGCTCGGCGCATGGCTGGTCGCGCGGCTCAAGCGCAAGCGTTGGATTCCCCACGGCGAGCACCTGTTCAGCCAACTGGATGCCGAAGCCAGCGGGGTGCGCCAGCTCGCCCATGGCTCGCCAGGCCGTCCGGTGGACGCCGTGGTCGCCAGCGCGGTGCAGCAGCTGTCGCTCGCGGTGGCAGAGGTGGAACGTCACGGGCGCCGGATCTGCGAACGCTGCGCGGCCCTCGAACACGCCCGCGGGGACGCCGTCGACAGCGCCCACCTGCAAGGGCTCTACCATCGGCTCGACGACTTGGTCGTGCTGGTGAGCCGTATCCGCATACGGGTGGGGCTCTGGGTCGAGCGCCGCGGGTCCCCGGATAGGGCGGCGGTCGAGGACGAAGTGACGCAGATCTTGACGAGCCTGGAGGCCGCCGAGCAGGAGCTGGACGGATGAGCCGGCGTATCCTGCTGGTGCTGAGCGTCAGCCTCGCGGTCGGCGCGTGCGGCGCGTGCGGCCCGCGAGGCAGCGTCGATCGGGCGCGCACCACCGCGCCCTCACCGTCGGAGCTCGCGGCACGCCGAGCTGCTGCCACCGACCGGGTCGTCGCTCACCGCGACGGCTGGCTCGACGGCCGACGAAGTGCCCTCGCCGATCGCGTACTGGATGCCCAGGAGCACGGGCCGGAGCAGTTCCGTTCGACCACCTGGGGGCATCTGACGCTCGTGACGCTGGTCGCGCTGCTGGCGGGCTTTCTGGCCCGCGTGTTCATGTCACTGAAGATGCCGACCTGGTGGCCCTGGCGTCGAGCGGACCGCAGCGCGACACGATCGGCGGCAGGGGTGACGACTCGCGACGCCCGCGACGACGAACGGCCGTTGCCGGTGCTCCTCCTTTTGCGCCTCCGGGAGGGCGCTGGGGGCTGGCTCTCGCGGGTCGGCAACCTGGTGGTCGGTCCGGCCCCCCGCGACCACGTGTGGAGGCGAGAGATTCATCAGTCCCGGGACGCCGAGCGCGACCTCAGCGCCGCCGCCAGAGCGGCCGCCGACCTGACTGGCGAGGGCGCCGGCGGTGAGGCGACCGGGGCCACCGCCGACCTGACCGGCGAGGGCGACCGCGGCGAAGCGGCCGCCGATGGGCCCGCCGAGGGCGGCCGCGGCGACCCGACCGAGGCCGCCACCGATGAGCCCCCCGAGGGCGACCGCGGCGACGCACCGTCGGCGGCCGCCGACGGTGCGTCGCCGCGGTCGC
>JAAZYN010000671.1 GCA_014239625.1 Myxococcales bacterium
CACACCAAGGACGTTTGTATGCGCCCTCGCTGTCATCATGTTCGGCTGTCAGGACACACCGACGACCTATGACGCCACTTCGGACGCCACCGCGGATGGCTCAGCGGATGCGCAGTCGGATCAGGTGGGCACACCGGACGCGACCTCTGACACGTCGTTGATGCCCGGACAGTGTGTCGGCAGCGCTGACTGCGACGGGCTCGAGACGTGTCTGCCCCCGGGCGCTCCGACGCTCTGCGGGACCTGCCGCAACGCGGAGAACATCTGTCAGGACAGCGCGGAGTGCTCGGGCGACCAGGTGTGCGATGGCGCTCGGGTCGGGCTGTGCCTGTGTGACCCGCAACCCGTCTGCGTGACCAAGTGCGCCTCCGATAGCGCGTGCATCCCCAACACCTTCTGTGACACCTCGGGGATCTGCCAGCCAAAGGGCTGCTCGGCGCAAAGCGACTGCCCGTCCAGTCACGCCTGCACGGATGGGACATGCGCTCGAGTCGTGTGCTCGAGCTCGAGCGCGTGTTCAGGTGGATTCTGCGTAAGCGGTCGCTGCTTCGACGAGGCCGGAACCTGCCAGCTACCTCCGCCGTAGGCCGTGTGCCGCCCCCGTCGGCCGTGTGCCGCCCCCGTCGGCCGTGTGATCGATCCATGGCGCTCGGGCTGCAACCGGGGCCCGGAAGCCCTGGCGGCCGCGTGCTGGCGGGCGCTACGGCTTCGCCAATTTCGTTTCGGCCAGCAGATACCGCTCCAGATCACCCTTCAACGGCTTCGCGCTGTCGCGCCCCTCGTAGGAATAGAGAGGCACCCCCGTCCGGCCGATGATCCAGGTGGTCGGTAGCCGCTCGATTCGGCCTAGAGGGGTCGCGCCGCGATGCAGCTCCGGACCACCCATCACCACGGGGAAAGGTAACCGATGTTTGGCGCGATAGGCGTCGATAGCCTTGGCGCCCGCCTGGTCGAGACCGACCCCCAGCAGCGCGACGTCATGACCGCGGGCCCTGAGAGCGTCGATGACCTCCTTGAGCTTCGGCGCCAAGAGGTGGCAGTTGTCGCACCAGCTCGCCATGAAGGTCAGCACCACCAAGCGCCCCTTGAAGCGCTCCAAGCTCCAACCGGGGCTACCATCCAATGGCACCACCGTCGCAGGCAGCGAATAGCCAGAGCCTTCCGGCGCAGCCGCCGAGGGCCGAGAGGGTGGCGAAGAGGGCAGCGCGAGCAGCTTGACGGCCTCCGACACGCGCGCTCCGATGGCCTTGGGGTCACGCCCATAACGGTCGGGCAACGCCAGCAGCCGACCGCTCGAAGCGACCTCCAGGGTCTGGTAGATCAGGTGCGTCGGCACGGCCTCCCCCACATCGATCGGTCGGAGTTGCCCGCTCGCCAGCAGACGGTCCAACAGCGGGTGTTCGGACTGCGGCAACATCCAGCGCGCCAACTCGACAGGCTGCTGCAAGCGCACGCAACCGTGCGAGAGGGTCCGTCGCTTTCGCTCGAACAGGGACTTGGCGTTGGTGTCGTGCAAGAACACCCCTCGACTCGCCGGCATCCGAAAGATGAGCTTGCCCAACGGATTGTCGGGCCCCGGTGGTTTGGTGACGTGCCAGCGCCCCCGGTCCACCCGGACCGTGTACCCCTTGGACCTCAGCTTGTCGGCATCTCCAGCCACGTTCCGCTTGAGCTCGCCGACGATGCGTTTGGGGACACGCCACGCGGGGTTGACGGTCACCGTGTGGATGACGCTCGACATCGCCGGGGTGGCGTCATCCGCAGTCGGTCGGCCGGCGATGCCGTTGAACGTCAGCTCCACCTCCCCGTCCGTCTCTGCGGTGAGCGTGCCCCGGGTGATGTCCACCAGAATGTGGCGCCCCACGCCGGTGTAGGTGTGCTTACGCCATCGCTCCAAGGCCACGACGACCTTGCCCACGAGCAGCTCGTGGCGGTTCATCCGCCAGCGGGTGAGGTTGTCCAGATAGTCCGTCTGCCCCAACCCGTGGTCCCGCTGCCAGGCCCGCATCGCATGGCGAAGCCGATTGTCGAAGTAGGTCTTGCGCGTCACGACCCCCGGCGGTTGCCCGTAACCCTCCAAGAACAGACGCTCCCGCAGCACCGCTACCTCCGGGGCCGTCGTGCGCCAGGCCACTTTGTAGCGCACCTTGCGCAGGTTCGGTGGGCTGACCTTGAGCCTGCCGACCAGCTCTTTGAGGGTGGTGCGCAAGGCCTCGTAGCGACCATGGGTGGGAATCAGCGCGGCGACGGCCGGCGCCAGGGGGCGGACCGAAGACTGGAAGCCGCGGCGCCGCGCGGGGCTCGCCAGGCGTCGCGCCAACGCCCCTCCGAAACGTTGCCACGCGGCATCCGAGGCGGTGGTTTTGGGCGCACGGGGCGGGAGCACACCGTGGGATGGAAGCTCCGCGGCGATGGCGCGCAGCGCGCGGCGGTCCTCGGGGGCGACCGGCGCCTGCGCCCGGGCGTCACTGACGAAGAGCAGCAGGGCGCTGGTCAGCGCCATCGAGAGGCTGGCGCGGCGGCCCGTCACAGGAGCCCGGTGTGGTCCAGAACCACCTTACCCACCGTCGTGTTGCTCTCGAGCAACCGGTGAGCCTCGCTGATGGCGCCCAACGGCAGGACCCGATGGATCACAGGCCGCAGCGCCGGGGCGTCGCCACCGAACAGCGGCGCCAGACGATCCTCGAAGGCGCGAGCCACCACCATCTTCTCTTCGATGGGCCGACTCCGGAGCACCGTCCCCCGCACCCCGAGCCTGCGGCGCAACACCAGGCCGAGGTTGAGCTCGGACGTCAGCCCCCCCATGAGCCCCACGAGGACACACGTGCCCCGTTTGCGCAGACACAGCAGCATCG
>JAAZYN010000672.1 GCA_014239625.1 Myxococcales bacterium
AGGCCTGACAGGGCGTCACGCAACACGGTCAATGGCCCGGTGTTGTCGCGCACGGTAAACTGGAAGTAGCCGACCGTGTCCGTCCGACCGTTGATGTCGGGATCCACCGCGCGGACCTTGTCGAAGCCCGCATCGGTGGCCGGATCTCCGGCGCTCTGGAAGCTGGCGTAGACCTCCGAGGCCCGCGCGCTCCCACCGCCCCGGGTCTCCAGCGTGTTGGTCAGCACCGCCACGCCGTAGGTGTGGCCCGCCGTGAGGGGCGTCGCAGGGCGACAGGTGACCGCCGAGGTCGTGGGCCGGAGTCGGAACTCCGCCAGCTCATGGCGCGCCGCCGTCTCGCCCGTCACGTCGTAGAGCCGAATGGCGCGTTCCGCGGTGTCGATGTCGACCTTGATGAGGTGATTGCCCCCCGCCTCCGTGAACGGGATACGGATGCGCGTGGTGGCCGAATACCCGTCGATACGCCCGATGCGCAGCTGGTCGAGAAAGGCCATGGACTCGAGCTGGGCTTGGTTGTATCCATTGAGCAACCAAGCCCCGGACACCTGGGTCCGAGCGTTATCGTTCGGGTATGGGGTCGCTCCGACGGGCCCGGTCGGGTCGAACTTCAAGGTCGTGTCGATGGCATCTGCACAGCCCGCCAGAGCCGCGCCCACCAGCATAAATGCCATGACTATGGTTCGAAACACGGCTGCTCCTGCGGCCTTCAGGCTCCCTCGCGCGAGCGCTCCGGCGCACCGGCCAACATGGCGGAGCCACTCAACGGACCAAGTCTATGCAAGATCGCCCCCATAGGCAAAGCGCTCCCCGCCTCGTCGCACACAAGCGAGACGCAAAAAAAAGCCCCGAGAGGTCTGCGCCGGGGCGCCCGCCCGATGATCTGGCGGCTCTCGAGGCTACGGTGGTCCCAGGGTTCCTCAGCGTTCGCCTGGACATCCAAGCTGCCGCGTCAGGTGGTCACCACCTCACCCATCATCGAGAGATAGAACATCACGCGATCACCTCCTTTAGCAGCGAGCTTCGTCGATGGCGTGAGAGACCCACTCTCACCCCGATCCGCTGCGGCTCGTCGCGCAGCACCCCGGGCCAGTCTGCTGGTGATGCCTGGTTGGGGCATCAGACCGGATTGTCGATGAAAGCATAGGCCCGTTCGGGGGCGCTGAAAAGGTCGGGAACAAGGACGAACCGATTCGGGTTGGACCAACATCAGCGCCAATCCGCTCCGAGACAATGGGGACAGAAATTGACCGGCGCTCTGACCGGAACGACAATCCTGTCAGAATATTGGGGAGTTTCAGACGACATGACGTCTTCCATTGGCCTGGTGATAGCGATGTTGTTAGCGCCCGACGCGCTCACAGCTCGGACCGATCCAAAACCGCGGGCTGCCCCCACGTCGCCGATCCCGGGGGATCGTCTGGGGCGGCGAACCAAGCTCTCGGATCCTGGAGGCCGCTCACTCAAGCCCTTCCACAAAGCCCTCAAGCAGCTCCACCAGGGCACGCGCAAGCGGGTCCGCGCGGTGTTCTACGGTGCTTCCCACATGGCCGCGGACGCGTTCACCAAGATCATTCGCCACCGGCTCCAAGGGCACTTCGGCGACGGCGGGCCTGGGTTCGTCGTCCCAGCGAAGCCGTGGCGCAACTACAACCACCGCGACGTGAACATCAAATACTCCAAGGGCTGGCGCTCTTACTGGGTGTCGACCCGACACAACAGGAGCGACGGGCTGTACGGCATGGCGGGCTGCTCCTTCGAGTCGAGCGACGCCGACCAGTTCTGCCGCGTCTCGACCCGAAAGCGTTCCGAGTTCGGTCGATCGGTCTCCAAGGTCGAGCTCTATTTCTGGCGGCAACCCAAGGCCGGCGATCTCAAAGTCATCATCGACGACAGGCCACCGCGCATCGTGACCACCGCCTCGGACACACCAGGCCCCGGCTACCTTGCCATCGACGTGCCCGAAGGCGAGCACTCCATCGAGCTGCGCCCGGTCGGCAATGGCAACGTGCTGCTCTTCGGGATGGCGCTCGAGCGCGACGCCGCCGGCGTGGTCGTCGACACCATGGGCATCAACGGGGCTCGGGCAGCGGCGCTGCTGCAGTGGGACGCCAAGGTGTTCACCGAACACCTCGAGCGCCGCAAGCCGGACCTGGTGGTGCTGGCATACGGCACCAACGCCACGGGCGACGAAGGAGACCCGATCCCGGCGTACATGGCCCGCCTCGACAAGGTGTTGACCCAGGTGCGGGCGGCGGCGCCGCAGGCCAGCTGCATCTATGTTGGCCCGAGCGACCGCCCGGTGAAGGTCGTCAAGGACGCCAAGAGCGGACAATGGCGACCACCCAGCCGCAAGCGTAAACGACGCCGCGCCCGTCGCAACAAGACCGGCCGCGGCGGCCTCCATTTTCTCCCGCGCCCCCGTCAGCGAGAGGTCATCAAGGCGCAAAAACGGATCGCCCACAAGCACGGCTGCGCATACTGGGATTGGGTAAAGATGATGGGCGGACCGCTGTCGATGGTGAAGTGGGTCCACTCAGAGCCGCGACTTGGTGCCAGAGACTACGTGCACCTCACGAAGCGTGGCTATTCGAAGGCTGCCAACCTGTTTTGGCGTGCCCTGATGAAAGGATACGGGCGGCTGCCTGTGAGGCCCACACCCGGCTCCCAGGCGCGAGCCGTCGAGTAGCTGATGGGCCGCCGTAGTGAGCCCGGGAGGCATCATCGGGAGCGTCTTGCCACAGCATGAGGCGCCTCCCCCACCGCCCGACGCTGCGTCGCTCCCCCTCGTAGGGCGCTGCCAGCCCGTTGTGCCGTCGCGCCTTTAGCCCCAATGCCGATCACTTAGCCTTGTGGG
>JAAZYN010000673.1 GCA_014239625.1 Myxococcales bacterium
TGAAATCGGCGACCGCCGTCGACAGAAGGCCCCCTGCTGCTGCACAGGAGGCCGCGATGGGTCAAGGGTCGGCGCCCCCGGGTGAGCGCGCCGCTCAGCCTCGACAGGCCCCTACGCTGGCCGACGAACGCGCGAGCGAGGACGCTGACCCCTCGAGGGAGCCGGCCCCGCAGGACCTCAGCGCGGCCAAGGTGGCCAGCCCGCCCCCGGCCGCGGCGGCCCCCTCGATGACTGCGCCGAGCGTCGCTGGGCCCACGGGGTATCGTGGCGGTGCGAAGGGCCGTGCAGGCACAGGCAAGGAGCCCCGCGTGGGGTCGATGTCGGGCGCGGACATGTCCAAACGAGCCACAGGCGGACAGCGCGCCGGCGCTGCCGGCCTCGCCGCGAGCAAGAAAGCCGAGGGCCGGTTGGCGCACAAAAAGCGCGCGAAGAGCAAGCGGGCGAGCACCCAGAAGCCCCGTAAGCGCCCGGTGAGGGCCCCCAGCTCCTCCAAACCGCCTGGGTTCAAAGGACTCGCCGATGACGAAAAGGGGGAGGCGTCTCGACGCGAGGCGCCCCTCGACCGACGCCCGGTGGGCGACACCGCCTTCAAGTCCGTGGCGGCGGCGCCCCTGTCGACGTTCTCCGCGGACGTGGACACGGCGAGTTACTCCAACGTGCGCAAGTTCCTGCGGCGCAACATACTTCCCCCGCCCGCTTCGGTACGCATCGAGGAGATGATCAACTACTTCCAGTACGATTATGCGCCTCCGGCGGCCAACAGCGACCACCCCTTCGCGGCCCACGTGGAGGTGGCTCAGGCCCCGTGGAACGCGAAACATCGGCTGGTTCGCGTGGGCATCAAGGGCAAGGAGATCGCTCGACAGCACCGGCCCTCCACCAACCTGGTCTTCCTCCTGGATGTCAGCGGCTCGATGGGCAGCCGCGGCAAGCTGCCCCTGCTCAAGTATGCGATACGGCTGCTGATCGAACAGCTCGGGCCGGATGATCGCGTCGCCATCGTCACCTACGCGGGTGAGTCCGGTGTGGCCCTCGAGACTACCAGCGTGGACAGCCAGGGGCGCCGACAGATCGAGGCCGTAGTGGGCGGGCTCACGGCGAGTGGCTCGACCCATGGTTCGGACGGGCTGCGGCTGGCCTACGAGCAGGCGGTGCGAGGGTTCGCCAAGGGCGGCATCAACCGCGTTATCCTCGCCAGCGACGGTGACTTCAACGTGGGGATCACGGATCGCCGCAAGCTCGAGCGCATGATCACCGCCAAGGCTCGGTCCGGGGTCTTCCTGACGGTGCTCGGCATGGGTATGGGGAACTACAAAGACGACACGCTGGAGATGCTGGCCCGTAAAGGCAACGGCAACTACGCCTACCTGGATAACCGCCGGGAGGCCCGCAAGGTCCTGGTGGACCAGCTCCTCGGGACCCTCGTGACCATCGCCAAAGACGTGAAGCTGCAGGTCGAGTTCAACCCTGCCAAGGCCAGCGCGTACCGCCTCATCGGGTACGACAACCGCAGGCTCGCGGCTCGTGACTTCGCGGACGACTCGAAAGACGCTGGGGAGATCGGCGCCGGCCACACCGTGACCGCGCTGTACGAGGTCGTACCGGCGGGTGTCTCGGTGGCCGGAGTCAAGTTGAAGTATGCACAGCCCAAGGTCTCCGCGGGCGCGAGCGATGAGCTGCTGACCGTGAAGATTCGCTACAAGACCCCCACGGGGTCCAAGAGCGCCCTCCTCGAGCAGCCCGTCGTGGACGAGGGCAAGCGGCTCTTGGATGCCCATCGAGATTTCCAGTTCGCCGCGGCGGTGGCCGCCTTCGGTATGCTGCTGCGGAACCCGGCTTACGTGCCGGGGCTGCAGATGAGCGCGGTGCTAGAGATGGCTCGGCCGGGTGTCGGCGGCGATCGGCGTGGGCACCGCGAGGACTTTCTGGCGCTCGTGCGGCAGGCCATGCGCTTGCGGAGATGACAGCGCCGTGGCGCGGGGCCTGAGCTGCGCACCCCTCAGGCGCGCCGCCGACCGCTCGCGCCGTGTTCGCGACAGCGCCAGCACGACTACCCTGTGAGTGCGCCGCGCGGTCAGCGTCTCGGCGCCGGCCGCCGCCGCAGGGGCGTCCCTGACGCGGGCGGTGGAGAAGCGACCTCCAAGGCGGTCGCGAGGAGGGCTGGGGCGCGTCGTCACGTGATCGGGTGGCTCGATGAGGTCGACGATTCAGGTGGGGACCGCGCCCGTGCATCGACGATCTCGAGGACACGCGCTAGGCTCCGGTTCTCTTGGTTCCTCAACTGGTGAACGGAGTTCTTCCATGCGCACATTGGCCACGGCGACTATGGGGCTGGTGCTCGGGCTCTTGCTGGCGACGCAGATGGGGACGCCCCCGAGCGCAGCCAGTGGGGCAGAGTCCGAGGCCGCGAGACTCTATCAACAGGCGAGTCAGGCTATCGCCAGCAAGGAATATCGCAAGGCCGCCCAGTTGTTCGAGCGGGCCTACGACTACGATCCCGACCCCAGCCTGCTGGCCAACGCGGCCGGAGCCCACGAGGCCGATCTGAACGACGTCAAGGCGAGGATTCTCTTCTGGCGGGTGGTCAACCACGCGAACGCGACGGCAGAGCAAAAGACCGCTGCGCGGCGGAACATGGAGCGCGTCGAGGGGAAGATGCGCCGCAAAGGGGCCATCGTGCGGCCGCTCCCCATGCCCGAGGTGACCACGACCAAGACGGCGCCCCCGCCCGCCATGAAGACGACGAAGGCGCCCACCACGACCGCGCCCACCAGGAGCCCAGCCAAGCGCAAGGCGTCGCAGGTGGTCTCCGGCGACATCGTCCGCGTGCCCAGGCCTGACATCGAC
>JAAZYN010000674.1 GCA_014239625.1 Myxococcales bacterium
CGCCGACCAGACTCAGGCCGCCTGGAGCGTCACCTACCACCGCACGGACGGGACGCCTCACCAGGCCGACCTGATGGGCGCCACGGCGCCACCGCTCGCCACCTGGAACATCGGCGAGGATCTCTACGGCGGGGTGTTGAACCTGGCCGACGAAGATGAGCACAGGATCCCCTTGGGCCCGACCACGGCCGCACCGGGCGAGGGGTTCTTGGTGACCGCGGTGGTCAACTTCGACGAACACACCGCCACCTCCTTCGAGCCTGGGGAGACGCGCGTGCTCGTCGCCAATACGCAGTACGGCGGTTTCTCGCTGAACATGCGGCGGGACTCGGACGGCGCCGGGCCCTACCTGCGGTTTCAGGTGCGCCTGGCGACCACCCCGGAGAGCTATCAGACGGTGACCCACCCCCTCGACGCGATGAACGGCGACGACTCCTACGTGGTGACGGGGGCCTACGATCGTGACAGCGACGCGCTGCGGATGTGGGTGAACATGGACGACGCCTCGGCGTCGCCCGTCACGGGCCTGGTGGACGAGGTCGTAGACAGCGCCGAGCCCGTCACGCTGGGCGCCGATCCGGAGGCCGACGGGACCACGAGATGGCATGTGGACGCCAAGATCCAGATGGTGTCGGTGCTCTCCTGGGGACCTCACGCGTGCTCCTCCGATGCCGACTGCGGAAGCGTCGCCTGCGGCGCATCGAGCTGCAACGTGACCACCGGCCAATGCGACGTGCTGCCCTCCAGCGGCTCATGTGTCATCTCGGGAGAGTGCTACACCGAGGGACAAGCACATCCAGACGACAGCTGCCGGAGGTGCCAGCCGAGCGTCTCCTCGACGGCGTGGACGGCGGCTGGCGACCAGGGCCCGCTGTGCGACCTGCCGCAGCTCGACCTGGTCTTCCAGGTGCGCACCGCGGATGTCACCAACGCCGGCACCTCGCAGCTCGTTCAAGCGTGCATCTCGGACACCCACTGCTTCGCCCTCAACACCTTCGACCACACCTATCAGGACTACGGTAGCAACACCAACGACCTGGCCCAGGGCGCGACGGATCACTTTCGGTTCCCGAACGCCGCGCCGCCCGGCGGGTTCCAAAAGGTGGTCTTGCGCTCCGCGCCCCAGGACGATGATCCCGCTACTCCGCAAAACGGCTCCAACGCCTGGTCGCCTCAGTGTCTCGCGATCATCGCCAACGGCGAGCTGGTCTACTGTCGCGATGACTACAACGCCACGCAGACCTTGTGGATCGGGACCGACGTGCCGCCGGCCGACAACGACGTCACCGAGGTGGTCGATCCCAACCCGCACACCCTGATGTGCGCCGGCTGCTATCCGTCGCGGCTGACGCATGGGCCGATGGTGGGGCGCGTGACGCAGGACACCGCGTTGATCTGGGTTCGAACCGAGTACGCGCTGCCCGTCGTGATTCGCTACGGCACCGATCCGACGCTGCTGGGTGCTTCCGAGACGGCCCCGACCCTGACGCAACAGGATCACGACTTTGTGTGCAAGGTGACCCTCGAGGGCCTGCCGTCGGACTCCACCGTCTACTACCAGGTCCTGGTGGATGGCGTTGCGGCCAGCCCCGTGGGCAGCAGATTCGAGACGGCGCCGGCGGGTCCTGCGACCTTCCGGGCCGGGTTCGGGTCGTGCGCGCGCATCGCCGCCTACGGGGAGCTCCCGACCATGGCGACGCTGGCCGCACAGGAGCTGGATCTGATGTTCCAGCTGGGGGACAATCACTACGGCAACACCCACCACTATGCCGGCGTGGCCCACCACTACATGCGCACCCGGGCGCTGCCCAACGTGGCCAACCTGTTGGCCAGCACCCCTCAGCTCGCCACCTGGGACGACCATGACTTCGGCACCAACAACAGCTATGGCCAGACCGGCATGCGCAAACGCGAGTCGTCCCTGGCTTTTCGGCGATATTGGGCCAACGGGGACTACGCCAGCGGTGGCGCCAACGGCATCTGGTCGAGCGTCGTGTACGGCGACGTCGAGTTCTTCCTGCTCGACGGGCGGTACCATCGCGACGACCCGTCGCTGACCAGCGACGGGACGTTCCTCGGCAGCGCGCAGCTCGCCTGGCTCCAGCAGCGCCTGCTGACATCGACGGCGTCGATGAAGGTGCTCATCACCGGTAGCCGCTGGACCCTCGGTGGGAGCGTCGACTCCTGGGCCAGCTACCCCACCGAGCGCAACCTGGTGCTGCAGCACATCAAGGACCACAGCATCGCGGGTGTCTTCTTCATGAGCGGGGACATCCACCGCTCCCTGGTGTCCATCTTGACCAACGATCCCGGCGGCAATGCGCTCTCACAGGTCGAGACACCAGCCCTCTACCCTCTCCACGAGGTCACGGTCTCCGGGCTCGCGGCCAACTCCAGCAGCTGCGGAGCCCCCTCCGTCAACGAGCAGGTCTTCTGCGTCGAGAGCACCCAGAATTACGTCATCGGGACCTTCCAGATGGACCTGCCGAGCCCGCAGGTGAGGTTCGACTTCTACGTTCAGGGCGACGCTACGCCGGTGGCGTCCCACACCATCACGCTGCAGGCGATCACGCCCTGAAGGGGCCACGCCCGGCGGGTGAGGGCGCCGGCGCCCACGTGTTGGACGCCCGGGGGCATTGGGCCCACCCACCCTTCGCCCTCGCGCTGTGGTCCGAACCCAATCGCTCCCGAGTTACCCCACGCACCTTCCCACGCAGGACGCCACGGGGCCGTCGTCAGGCGCCGTTCGGCCCTCCCGATGGCCGTGGCCACCGGTTCAACGTCCCACGTCGGCTTCGCCACGACGTCGGCGCTTGACACGATGTGACTGGACACTCGGGCCTGG
>JAAZYN010000675.1 GCA_014239625.1 Myxococcales bacterium
GGATGCGCCCACGGGACGGCCCCCTCGGCGGGCGCGGGCCCACCACCTTGGCCGCTGCGCTGTTCGCGTGGTCGGCCTGCGTGAGCTGGTACGCGATGGACGCCGAGAAGCTCGACCGCTATCTGTTCGCGAACGCGGGCGCCCTGGCGCTGGTGTTCGGAGGGTTGCTGTGGTTGGTGCTGCGGGAGCGCGCGGCGCGGTGGCCTCGGTGGATGAGGCTCGGCCGCTACGTCCCCATGGGGCTGGCGTCGGCCCTGATGTTGAGCGTGGCCATCGACGTGGTGGCCTCATCCCCCCCGTCGCGAGGCGAGGCGCCCCTGGTGGCGGTGGCGCCGAGCACGCCGCCGGGGCGCTCGGCGCTGCCCTCCGCCATCGATCGGGCGGCCGAATACCTGGAGACGCACCTCGACGCCGAGGGGCGCTTCGAGTATCGCATCGACGCCGAGGGGCGGCAGCTCAAGCCGCGCTACAACGTGCTACGTCACGCCGGCGCGGTCTACTCCCTGGGCATGTATCATGACCTGAAGCCCAACGCGCGAACCAAGGACGCCATCGTTCGCGCCGCGCGCTACCTGGCCCGGCGCCATGTGGGGCCGGCCGGGGAGCGGGAGGGCCGCGCGGACACCCTGGCGGTGTGGTCGCTGCCGAAGGAAGAGACCCGTAACGGCCGCAAGGTCGCCAAGCTTGGAGGCACGGGGCTGGGGATAGTGGCGCTGCTCCAGGCGCGGCGGCTCGATCCGGCGGTGGTCGAGCTGGACACGCTGCGCGGGCTGGCGCGGTTCATCCTGTTGATGCAGCGACCGGACGGCTCGTTTCACTCCAAATACGACGCCGATCTAGGCTTCCTGCGGGGGTTCAGGTCTCTGTACTATCCTGGCGAGGCGATCCTGGCGTTGACCTTGCTGTACCAGCAGGACCCGGACAGCCGTTGGCTCACGGCCGCGAGCAGGGCGGCGGCATTCCTCGTCAGATCGCGTAAGCGTCTGGGTGGGACGCCGCCGGCGGACCACTGGCTGATGATCGCCTCCCTCCCGCTGCTGGAGATCTACGAGCAGCGGGGCAGGTCCTGGGACATGGCGGCGCCGCTCCGGGCCCACGTCGTCGAGCTGGGCCAGGCGATGCTCGACGAACAGCGCGAGGCGGTGCAGATCCTGGGACGCAGAGGCAGCTTCGTGGATGACGGGCGGTCCACCCCGACGGCGACCCGCGTCGAGGGCCTGCTTGCCCTCCTGGCGCAGAAGCGGGTCGGCGATCCAGGGATGCGTGAGGAGGCCCTCGGCGCGGTCACCGAGGGCGTCGCGTTCCTGGTCGAGTGTCAGATCACGGCGGGCATCGCCCGCGGCGGGTTCCCGCGGGGCTGCTTCGAGATCTCCGACGCCTCCAAGTCGTTCAGGCGCCGGCGCACGGAGGTTCGAATCGACTACGTCCAGCACGCCTTGTCGGCCTTCATTGGGTTGTTGGCGCTGGACCGCGACGCCCGCCCCTGAGGGCTCGCGGTCACCGGGCCCGCGAGGGAGCGGAATCGGCCCTTCCCCAACGGCTCACGGGGGCGCAGGATGGGCGGGTCATGTCTGTTGAGACCTTGCGATCGGGAGTGGTGACGCTGGCGTCCAGCGCCGAGCCGCGTCGACTGGACCGGGCCGTGGCCTGCGCTTTCCCGACCCTCATCGCCAGTCGCGCGGCGGCCAAACGCGCCTGCAAGCAGGGCAGGGTCCTGGTCAACGGGGCGCCTGCCGAGCCCAGCCGCTGGGTCCACCCGGGTGACCGGCTTCAGCTCGTCGCCAGCCAGAGCGCTCGGGCCGCGGTCTTTGGGTTGTCGCTGCGGGTCTTGTTCGAGGATCCGTGGATGGCCGTCGTGTACAAGCCGCCGGGCTACCCTGTCAGCGGCAACCGGCATCGCACCATCGCTCACGCGCTGCCGTTCAACCTGGCGCCGTCGGACCGCCCCGACGCGCTGCCGGCGCCCTGGCCCGCGCACCGGCTGGACGCGGCCACCAGCGGGCTGCTCGTGGTGGGCAAGACGGGCCACGCGCTGGCGGCTCTGAACGAGGCCTTCGCCACCGGTCAGGTGCGCAAGACCTATCGCGCGCTGGTCCGGGGACGGTTGGAGGGGCCGGTCACGGTGGACCGACCGCTGGACCTGAAGGCGGCGCGGACCCACGTGGTCCCGCTGGACACCTGCCGCTCGGTGCGCTGCGGGTGGATCACGGCGGTCGACGCCTCGCCGGCGCAGGGGCGCACCCATCAGCTCCGGCGCCACCTGTCGGCGTTGGGTCACCCCATCCTGGGCGACGCCCTCTACACGGCCTCGGGCCCGCTGCTCAAGGGAAGCGGTCTCTACCTGAGCGCGACACACGTCGCGCTTCGGCACCCGCGCGGCGACCTCCCCGAGGTCGCGTTGGAGGTCGGGCAACCCCATAAATTCACGGCGCTCTGGCGCCGCACCCGGGAGGCCTGGGCGGCCAAGCACCGGCAACACCCGTGAGCCGCCGCTGGGGCCCCGGGAGCGTGGGCCGGCGAGCTGCAAGGGGGAGCGCGGTCGGCGCACCCGGCCACGACGCTCCATCGATCCTGCGGGGGCGCTTCGATGGGCTCGAGGCGCGTCGAGGGTGCGGCTCGGCGGGGCACACGTGCCAGACCGGCGCCCCTGGGTCAGGGGGCGATCTTGCGGACGTAGACCGCGCCGGAGTAGTCGGCGGTGTTGTCGGCCTGGTCGCCGCCCACCCCGGTGGCGGCGCTGGCTTCCCCGTAGGCGCCCACCGCCAGGGTGTCGCCGTCCAGGGCCACCGAGCGGCCGAAGTGGTCGCCGCCGTCCGTGTTGGAGGCCTTGCGGTAGGCCTG
>JAAZYN010000676.1 GCA_014239625.1 Myxococcales bacterium
TTTGTCCAGTCTGCGAAAGGCTGTGTGCTGACCGACTGCGATGGCAAGGAGTGCGGCGCCGATGGATGCGGAGGCGTCTGCGGCCTCTGTCCCGGCGCGGCGCCCTTCTGCGGTGATGGCACCTGCGACAGCGCGCTGACCGAACATCCCACAAGCTGCGCCATCGACTGTGGCGGCAACCAGGCGACCCACTGCATCCGAGACCGCTGCGCAGACGAGCTGGATGCGTGCCTCGGCGACGCCGGCTGCGTCTCGATCTTCACCTGCCTGCTGGGCTGTGACGACACCCCCTGCGCCCAGCAGTGCTACCTCGTGGCCGCGGGTGACCCGGACGCGGTGCAGCTGATGGCCGGCGCCGTCGATTGCGGGCAGTCCAAAGGCTGCTTCCAAGCCTGCGGCAACGGGACCTGCGCGGACGACGAAGACGGCGTCACCTGCCCGGCCGACTGCGCGCTGGACTGCATCCACGCCGCCTGTGGCGAGCAGACCGGCGCCTGCGAAGGGGTCCCTAGCTGCCCCGAGCTCCTCGCCTGCTGGGCTGGCTGCGATGCTTACGCCTGCACCGCGGCCTGCCTCCAGGCGGCTCCGCCCCAAGCCATCGCGGCGCTCCAGAGCATCGAAGCGTGCGCCGCCCTGGCCGGGTGCGTCCCCGACAGCTTATGCGGCGACGGGGCCTGCGAGGCTGGAGAAGATGAGACGAGCTGCCCCGCAGACTGCGCCGGCGGCACGGTGTGCGGCGACGGGACCTGCGACAGCCTGGAGACCAGCGCGGAGTGTCCGCAGGACTGCGCCCCGACTGGGTCCACCAGCTGCGCGGACAACTGCGGCACCTACGAAGAGGGGGCCCTCTGCCAATGCGACAACCAATGCGACGAGTATGGCGACTGCTGCCTCGACATCTACATCGAGTGCGACAAGGACTTCTGTGGCGACGGGGCGTGCACCGACGGAGAAGACTTCGCCGGGTGCCCCGACGAATGCCTGGAGCCGGTGTGCGGCGACGGCGCCTGTGAGCCCCCAGAGGACGACGCCTCCTGCCCTGGCGACTGCCCGACGAACCCATGCCCGGACGGCGTCTGCGGCGCCGACGAGGACGTCGGGACCTGCTTCGCCGACTGCTTCGCCCCTTGTATGGAGGCCTGCCAGGGGCAACAAGACGCATGCCACGCCGACAACGAATGTGGTCCTGCCCTTCAGGGCTGCGTGCCGCCGTGCGCCGGAGACACCACCTGCTCGGCGAGCTGCGGCTCGACGCTGAGCCCGCCGTCCAAGCTCTTGCTCGACGCCGTCATCGCCTGCGGGGTCTCCGAGGGGTGCCTGCAGTGAGACGCGTGACGGCCGCTGCGGCTACCTCCCTGCTACTGTTCGCCGCCTCGAGCCCGGAGGCGGCGCTGTGGCTGGAGGCCACGGCCACGACCATCGGCCCCACCGCCGAGTGGTCTAACAAGGTCGAGCTGGCCGACGTCAACGGGGACGGCCTGGTCGACATCCTGTTCGCCAACGGCGGCAACTACTCGAGCGCCGGCGAGCCTCAGCAGAACACGGTCTTTCTCAATATGGGGCCGGGGATGCCCTTCCTGGACGCATCATCGCAGGTGTTCGGTGACACCGGCGACCTCGCCCGAAGCATCAAGGTCGTAGACCTGAACGGCGATGGGGTGGCCGACATCGTCGTGGCCACCACCTACCAGACGCGGAGCCGGCTCTACCTGGGGATTGGCGCGGGAGAGTTTGTCGAGGTCACGCAGACGCACACGCCACCGGGAGCCCGCAGCTTCGGTGACGTCGAGGCGGGAGACGTTGACGACGACGGCGACATCGACCTGGTGTTCGCCGACTGGGGCCCCGGTAACCCGGCCAGCAACCAGGGCGGCGTGACGCGGGTGTGGCTGAACAACGGCCAGGGCGCCTTCAGCGACGCGACAGCGCAGCGTATGCCCTTCGTTTACGTGCGGTGGTCCTGGGACCTGGAGCTCGTCGACGTGGACGACGACTTCGATCTGGACGTGATGGTCAGCTGCAAGAGCTGCGACGGGCAGTTCCTGCTCGAAAATGACGGCGACGGCTACTTCGACAACGTCAGCCATCGGCTGCCCAAGACCACCAACAACTACGAGTTCGCGCCGATGGACCTGGATGGCGACGGCGACCTCGACGTCGCCACCGTCAACGACGGCGACGGCCTCGGCGAGAGCGTGTTGATCAACGACGGCGGCGCCTTCACGCTGGCCGACGAGACCGTCTTTCCGGCCGCGGCCAACGTGGGGGAGGATGACAACGTGGTGGAGTGGCTCGACGTCGACAGCGACGGAGATCCGGACTTTCTCATCGGAAGCCTCAGCGGCGCCGACCGCCTGCTCAGCAATCAGGAGGGCCTGCTGGCGCTCACCGACTCGGGCCTCTTCGAGGGCTCACCGACGCCGGGCACCCTGGGCATGGCCTACGCCGATCTGAACGGGGACATGAAGCTCGACATCGTCATGTCCCAGGGCGAGACCGCCGATCCGGAGGCGGTCTTTCTGGGTGACGAGATCGCGCCCGACACCGCGGCGCCGGTGATCGGCCCGCCCCATCTCGAGGCGTCCCACGGGCAGCAGGTCTGGGTGCACGCCAGGATCCACGACTCCAAGAGCCCATCGCGAGACTTCGACTGGTCCGAGGTGACCCTCACCTGGAGCCTGAACGAGAACGTCCAGACCATCCCCATGGCCTGGTACGGCGAATACCTCTGGCGGGCGGTCTTCGTCCCGCCCCACGATGGCGACGTCACGTGGTGGATCTGTGCCACGGATCGGGCCGGCAACAGAAGCTGCACCGAGCCGGCCACCGATCCGGTCTTC
>JAAZYN010000677.1 GCA_014239625.1 Myxococcales bacterium
GCGCCGTTTTCGCTGCTCGGGCCTCACCTGAAGTCCGTGTTCGCGCCGGAGCCGCTGGACGCGCTTGATGTTGACCAGCCAGCCCTCTCGGCGCAGGACATGAGTGGCACGCCGGTATCCAAAGCGCGGGAACTTCAGGGCGAGCCGTGAAAGCTCGTCTACCAGTGCCTTGTCCTTTGCCGGCTTCTGCCGCGCGTATCGCTGAGTCGCTCGAGGCTGCGACGCCACCTGGCAGGCACGCCGCTCGGAGACTTGAAATTCCTCCTGAAGATGCTGAACCGCCCGCCGCTTTCGCGACGGGCTCACCAGTTTCCCTCGGCCAGCTCCTTGAGCATGACGATGTCGAGCGCCTGGTTCGCCACGATGCTCTTGAGCCTCTGGTTCTCCTTCTCCAGCGCCCGGAGCTTCTTCAACTCCGCGACCGTCATCATCCCGTACTTGTTCCGCCAGCGGTTGTACGTCGGCTGGCTGATGCCGAGCTCGACGATGACCTCGGCCACGGTCTTGCCGTCGGCGCGCAACTGATCGGCGTCGGCAACGGCGGCAACCCCATCGCGACCAGCGGGAGCCTGACCTATTCGCCAGCGTCGACGAGCACGGTGACCATCACGTGCTCGGGCCCCGGCGGGACCGCTGCTGGCGCAGCCACCGTCATCGTCAATCCATAGTTCTCAAGGAGAGTTGGGAAACAAGCAACATCCTGCAACGCCCTGAGCGATCTGCCGCGGCGAAGACCGCGAGGCTACATCGTCGCACGCGACAGCACTGAGCGCCAATCCTCGGCGGTGAGCGGCTTCGTCGGCGCTCGAGGCCGGGCCTCACTCTTGCGAGTGAGAGCCTGCCCCCTCGGAGTGATCATGAGATTTGTCCACGCCGCGGCCGCCACCATCACGATCGGTATGTTCGCGGGCTGCGCGCGCACCACCGTTCACCGCGTAAGTGGAACTCAGTTACGCGGTACCCGGGTTCACAGCACACCCCAAGAGGTCACGCTACGCACGCGGGCGCCCGACAAGTTCCGCCGTCGACAGCTGTCAAAGCGGGGAATGATGACGCTTGTTCGGCACACGTCACCGTTGGCGCCACAAGAGCTGCCGCGGCGTGGCGGGATGGCGTTGTCCGCGGCGGGGCGTTCCCGGCCGCCGACGCGTGTCACGTGATGGATGTGGGGTGCGTGGACCTCGTTCACGCCGTTGAAAATCCGCGCATCGGGCGCTCGGCTCCAATCGGAGCTGCGGTAGGGCTCGTCGCGGTGTATGGAGGCCGTCGAGTGAGGTCGGCACGGCGCCGCAGCGCTCGGTGTCAGCGGAAGTCGAAGGTCACCGAGGTCGTGTGACCCGCCCTTACTCGGATAGTCTTGGTGAGCTCCTTCCCCCCTTTTCGGCAGCTCACCCGGTGGCGTCCGGACATGATCTCGACCGAGAAGCGGGTGGTCTTGGGACCTTTGTCGCTTATGGTGCACTTCGCCCAGGGCTTGGCATGGATGACGACCTTGCCCGGACCGCGTCGCTCTCTCTTGTGGGGTTTGACCTTCTTGGGAGGAGCGGGGGGCGTCGGCTTGGACAGCGCAGGGAGGGGGATATAGACAGTCTCCGCTCCGCCGCGGACGCTGTGCTGGATACGAGCCAAGGTCTTGCCAGCGCCGACGCACATCAGCGCCAGGGTGTCGTTGGGCTGCAGCCCCGTGATACTCGCGACCCCGTCCCCAAGAGGCTCGAGGCTCCCTCGGTTGGCGACCACAGCGGTCCCCTTGGCCGCAGCCCCTTCGCGGACGCAACGCACCATCACCTTGTGCAGGGCGGGCTCCACGGACGGAGCTGAAGCGGCCTGCAGTGAGGGACGGATCTCTTTAGCCACCTCTGGCTTGGGTGGCGGCGAGGGAGCCTCGGAGTTGGTTACCTCTGGCTTGGGTGGCGGGGAGGGGGCCTCGGAGTTGGCTACCGGTGGAGAATTCACCACCATCGGCACGGGCTCCGCCTCGGAGCCAGGCCAGGCCCACACCGCCACGGTGGCAATGACCGCCGCCGCGGCCACCCACAGCCAGGGGCCAGGTGTGATCGGTTTGGACTCCCTCCAGGGGGTGCGCTGCAGCGGCGCCAGATCGACCCCGTCGTCGGCCCGCACGAAAGACCTCATGAGATGCAGGGAACGCTCCAGATGCGCAATCTCTGTTGCGTGGGTGACATCCCGCTTGGACCACGCCATGACCTGACCCCGCGTAGTGGGGTCGAGCTCGTCCAGGGCGTACGCTGTGAGGTGCCAACCCTTCATGATCCCACCGCCTTTTGGTTCGGGTCCGTGGTGACCCCGGATCGCGCCAGGGCCTTCTGTAGTCGTTTCACCGCGTTGTGGAGGAGCACCCCGACGTTCGAGGTGGTCGTCTCCATTACTTCAGCCACATCGCGATAGCTCAGGCCGCCTTCCAACCGCAGACGCACCACTTCTTGCTGGCGTGGCGGCAGGTCTTCGAGGGCGCGGAAGAAGGCCTCTCGCAGCCGCGACATGGTCGCGGCGTCCTCGGGATCCGCGGACGGGGACTGAGGCGCGAACCGATGCGGGTCAAGGTGCAGTAGCTCCGCCCGGCGCGCGCTGGAGCACGCGGTCGAGGGCCAGGTTCCGCGCCGTGCGATATACCCAGCGGCGCGCATGCAGCGGGCCCACGACGTGGTCCGCCTCCCACAGGCGTATCAGCGCCTCCTGCACGATGTCGTTGGCCAGGGCCCCGTCGCACACGATGGTGTCGACGTAGCGCACCAACGCAAGTCGTTGATTGGAGGCGATGTCCTCCAGGAGGGCTCGCCGCTCGGTTTTCTTACGTACTCGCCAAAATGTCATGT
>JAAZYN010000678.1 GCA_014239625.1 Myxococcales bacterium
GCACCGGACCCGCCGACCACTCCGCGCTCGCGGCCGCATCACCGGGCTTCACTGTTGCACGAAGGGACTTGCCCCGCAGGCGGAGGGGACGACCGTGGGGCATGAAATACGTGTTCAACAGTACCCACGGGATTCCCACGAGGGTCGTGAGCAGCGACAGCGGCGCCCACACCAACCATGCGAGCCGCTTGCTCCGCTTCATCTCCTTGGCGGCGACCGACCTGATCTGCGCGCGCTCATCCGCCGTATTGCGTCCATCGGCTGCCGATGAGGAGTCGTCTCCGTCCTCCGTTGTCTCTTCATCTCTCCTCAGCAGATCACGCAGTCGAGCTGCCTGACCGCTCCGACCAAAAAAACAAATGATGGTGAAGACAGTGGTCGTCAACGTCAGCCATACCGACCATTTCCATGCCGTGGGTATGCCAAGCTCGGGACCTTCCTGGTTCCCAGCTATCTGTAGCCCCACCACATAGAAGATGAGCAACAGCAACCCAATATAAAGCCGTCGCCTTACCCGTCGCCGACCATCCTCTACTTCACTCTCAATTGCGCAGTCAGATCTCATGACGAGGCTCATCAAGACGAGGATGATACACCAGGAACGAGAAGGCCCTGATGTTCTCGAGAGCAGATGCCCGCTCCCATGTTGTCGACGCGGCGTTTGAGGTGGCGGTCGGGCAATCCCGCATCACGCCACCTCGCCAGCGTCCGGCTCCCCTGCTCTGCGCAGCATCTCTGCCGCCTGCGTACGCGTCGCCTCCATGCGTACGTCCCAGAGTTGGCGGGTCTCGGCAGCATCGAGAGGGCCGCCGTGCTGGCGCAGGGCGTGGGGGTCTGCGCCCATGGCTCGCGTTTGCCAGGTGGGCGCGCTCCATCGCGGCGCGGACATGGTCTCCAGCGTCTTCAGGGCGGCCGTGAGCGCCGATTCGAACTCGACCGGGTAGGCCTCGCGCAGCCACGCCAGCACCGCCCACGACAGCGCCGCGTGGCTGCGTTCCTCGCGGGCGATCTGCTCGAGCACCGCCCGCACCTCGGCCACCTCGCAGGCCGCCGCGCGCGCGCCCACCACGTCGGCGCTCAGGCCTTCCATCACGCCCCCGTCCACCAGGTTGTCGCGCACCAGCGCCGCCACCGTCGCCTCGACCGAGGCCTCCTCGCTCGCCGCCGACGCCAGCAGCGACGGCATGGCCTGCACCGCCGTATCGGTCGCGCCGTAGGCCCGCGCCAGCGCGAAGCAGCGCTGGGCGTGCTCGACCTCTTCCATCGCCGCCCGGTGACATCCCGACACCAGCGACGCCGGCGCCCCCACGCCCATCAGCTGCCAGCTCATGCGCGTGAACGCAGGCACCGACGCGTGCTCGGTCCGCCCGTCCTCCCGCCACATCCGCGCCAGCACGCCCCGCGTCCCCGACGACAGCGCCGCCACCGCTGCCGCCACCGGCACCGGACCTGCTGACCACTCCGCGCTCGCGGCCGCGCCGCCGGGCTTCACCGACGCGCGCAGGGGCTTGCCCCGCAGACGCAGGGGGCGACCGTGGTTGAGGGGACTGGCAAGGAACAACGCCCAGAGTGCCTGAACGCAGAGAACCGGGACCCAAAACCCGATACTTACAAAACGAACCGCGCTGGCCAACCGAGCATGACGAGGCGGAGTTTGTGCCCCCCCCTGTCTAGACTCCTCTTGCTGGTGTGGCTCTCCACTCGCATTGCCTGATGCATCTCTCTCCCTTACGTGTTTGTCTGACCGTCTAGAGGAGGCCACGACCACTGCAAACGGACCTAAAACGACCACGACAAACACGACGAGAAGATAGAGGTCTAGGATAATCGCCACCGTTGAGACGAGAGCGAAGACGGCAACAACAAGACCGACATGGCGAAGATATCCCGTGGTCTGAGGTGCCTCCCCGGTCGGATCCAAGCAGCGCTTACTAAACTCCAGACCTGTCGTAATGGCCACTGCACAGAACAGAATCGACAGAAGCAGAACCGTCTCAATTTCATTGACTGAATTTCTTAGAAAATCATTAATTTGAGCTTCGAGAGTGAAGTCATCTTCGTCTGAAAACGAAGGACCATAATATAGCCATTCAGCGGCCAACCAGAATCCTGCCCACAACACTGGGAGCAATAGAAGACTCAAACCGGCGCGTCTCATGCTGTCATCGTATCAGAACTCTACCCCGAGATTCGCGCGGCACCTCAGGTAGCAGGCGGACGCCTCCCGCAGCGCCCCCCGGCTTGTGGGGACGTCGTAGGCACCTCGGGCTGGGCTTACCCTTTGAATCCCGTTGGCCACGCACAATCCCGTCCCAGGGTCGTTGATGAATTGTCGATACCTATCGGTGCTACGCCCCACCACCTCCTCGACGTTTTGAGACACAACCGCAAGCTCCGCAAGATCACTTTGTATGTCAGCGGGCGTGCAGGTCTCGCACGACCTCAGCCGGTTGTGTTGCATCAAGGCCAGGGTGAGCAGACGACCATGAAGGCCCCTGGGCCATCGTATCTCGACGAGCCCCCCCATGTCCGACGGGACAATCCCACGCCCAGCCTAGTCGAACAGGCGCGATAGTTTCGCCGGCAGCTCGCCGAGCAGCGCCTTCGCCTCCAACGCCGCGCGCCGTCGCTGCTCGAGGCTGAGGCTCGTGCGGTGGGCACGGGCGAGGGCGGCCTGGGCTCGGTAGAAGTCGCGGAGGTTTCGGATTCCGGGGGAGGCCGCGGCGGATGGCGCGAGCGGTTGTGAGATCGCGGTGGTGGCCGCGGGAGTGGCCGTCATGGGGGCCTCGGCCCCGGCTCGCGTAGGGCCTGTCTCGTCGCGCCGGGAGCTGC
>JAAZYN010000679.1 GCA_014239625.1 Myxococcales bacterium
GCTGACGGACAGCCGGACGCGGCGCGCAGCTGGCTTGAGCGTTGCTCTTCGGCGGGGCTCAGCACGGCGCAAACCGAGTTGCTCATGGGCGAGGTGCTCACCGAGTTGGGCGACCTGGAAGCCGCGGAATCCCACTTGCGGGCCGCGGCGGACCGCGACCCGAACTTCACCAAGGCGCTCTATCTGCTGGGTCGCTTGCTGATGCGCACCGGACAGACGGACGAAGCCCGTGAAGTCCTCGCCCGCTTTCAGGAGTTGAGCGCCCCCCCGCCGCTCCTCGACGACGGACGCTGAGTCGCCCGAGGGAACCAAAGACCGGGGCGTGCCGCCTCAGAGCCACCGTCTGACGGCGCGTTGGACAGCCCCCCCCCTCGATGAGGATGATCTGCACCTGAACTCCGAAACACTCCTCAGGAACCCGCTCATGACAACTCGCGACATCTTTGGCCTGGGCGTGCGATTGCTCGGCCTGTACCTGCTCTGGACCACGACGGCCATGATCCTCGGCATGATCTTCGGCCCACTGTCCTTCGGCTTCTGGGCCCTGATCTGGCACGCGCTGTTGATCTTGCTGGGTCTCTGGTTGCTGCGTGGCGCTCCGCAGATCGTGGACTACGCCTACCCGCCCGAAGAGGAGAGCGGGCCCTACAACCCCGGACACGGTGGGTCTTCGTCCTACACCAGCGCTTCGACCGCTGCCTCGACCAGTGCGGCTCCCGGGGCATCGGCCCCGCCGCCCCGCATCGGACATGAACCGGGCACCACGCAAGCCGACTGACGAGAGGACGAGAGCACGGTGAGCGCTCCGGACCACAGCTTCGACCTCGCGGATCGGCACGCCCTCGTGACCGGCGCTGGGCGCGGCATCGGCCGAGCGACGGCTCTGTGTCTTGCAGGTCGCGGTGCGGCTCTCACGCTCGTGGCGCGCAGCGAAGCCGAGTTGCTCGAGGTCCAGGTCGAATGCCTCGAGCTGGGAGCGCCAAGTGTCTCCTGCGAGGTCGTCGACCTGCTGGACCGAGAGGCCCTCGACGAGTTGGCGGGCACCGTGGCGGCAGGCGCCGACGTGCTCGTGAACAACGCGGGCAGTGCGCCCTCGGCGGCCCTGGAACGCACCGACGACGATCTCTTCGATGCCACACTCGATCTGAATCTTTTCGCACCCTTCGCTCTCAGTCGCGCGGCCTTGCCAGCCATGGCCGAGCGCGGCTGGGGACGCATCGTGAACGTGGCCTCCACAGCGGCACGCGAGGGCTACGCCTACACGAGCGCCTACGTCGCCAGCAAGCACGCGCTGCTCGGACTCACCCGTGCCCTCACGGCCGAAGCTTCCATGCGCTGGAGAGAGGCCGACCTGACCATCAATGCCGTCTGTCCCGGCTTCGTCGACACCGACATCGTCGCCCGTTCGGCCGAACGCATCGCCGAGTCAACGGGCGTGGATTCTCAGACAGCCAAGGCGCGCCTGGCAGCCATGAATGCCGGAGGCCGACTGCTCAGTCCCGAAGAAGTGGCCGAGGCCATCGGCACGCTGGTCTGCGAACAACCCGGACAAACACACGGTGCCGCCTGGGAGTTTGCGGCAGCCGACGCCTGAGCTTCGCCACGCGAGTGGATCAGCCCCTCTCACCTGAGTAGGATTCTCGCCATGGCGACTTCCTTTCGCGAAGAGATCGACGCCGAGGGCGTGGCCCTCATCACGCTCGATCGCCCTGAGCGCTACAACGCGCTGACCTTCGAGGTCTACCGCGAACTGGCCGATCGTTTTGCATCGCTGGCGACTGACGACCGCGTCCACGCGGTGGTCATCACGGGCGAAGGCAAGGCCTTCTGTTCGGGCGGCGATGTGCACGACATCATCGGAAAGCTCTTCGAACGCAACGAAGAGCAGGTGCTCGAGTTCACGCGCATGACCGGCGAGTTGATTGCCAACATCCGCAAGCTCGAGAAGCCGGTCATTGCGGCGGTCAACGGCATGGCGGCGGGTGCGGGGGCGGTGATCGCCCTGGCCTCGGACATGCGTATCTTTGCTCAACGGGCACGCATCGCCTTCCTGTTCACCAACGTCGGCCTGACCGGTGCAGACATGGGCGCCGGCTATCTGCTGCCGCGTGTGGTCGGTCTCGGGCGGGCGAGCGAGTTGCTCATGCTGGGCAGCACCGTCGACGCCCCCACCGCCGAGCGCATCGGCCTCGCCAATCAGGTGGTGCCGGGTGACGAGTGCCTGCCGACCGCCCTGGCCCTGGCCCAACGCCTGGCACGCGGCCCCCTGGCAGCCCTGGCCACCACCAAGCGCTGCCTCAACGAAGAGTGGGCCATGGGGCTCGACGAGGCCATCGAACTCGAAGCGCAGGTGCAGGCGGTGCACCTGCGTGCGCAGGACCATCGCACGTTCTACGACGCCTTCCTGAAGAAGGAAGCGCCGCGTTTCTCCGGCGAGACAGATCGCGCATGACGCCCGCCCCGCGTTTCGAGCGCCATCTGTTCGTGTGCGTCAACGTGCGCGCCGAGGACAGTCCGCGCGGCTGCTGCGCCGCCAAGGGCAGCGAGGCCATCGCCAAGGCTCTCAAGATCAAGGCCTACGACCACGGCCTCAAGGGACGCATCCGGGTGAACAAGGCCGGCTGCCTCGACGCCTGCGAAGAAGGCGTGGCCGCCGTGCTGTATCCCGAAGGCGTGTGGTACCGCGGCATCACCCTCGATGATGTGGACGAGATCGTCGAGCGCACCCTGCTGAAGGGCGAGATCGTCGAGCGCCTTGTGTCACCCCGTCACCCCCGCCCCCCGGTGAACTGATCATGCCACGCTCTGCAGACGAGCACGCCGATCTTC
>JAAZYN010000067.1:0-5186 GCA_014239625.1 Myxococcales bacterium
CGCCGGCGACGACGTCGGCGACGATGTCGGGTCCGGGCCAGGTGTCGGCGCCCCCACCACCGTCGGACGCCGCGTCGTCACACCCCAGGCTCCAACAGAGCCCGGCGAGGAGCAGATAGATCGTCCGCCCCGTCACGCTGAGACCTGTCGCCCGTCCGCCATGCCAACCCCGCTTGACCTCTCGACCGTACCAACAGGACGCGTTGACAGCAACGCCCCTGCGCTCTTACGATCCCTTCACGGATGCCTCGACGCGAGGCGAGGAGGAGGCTCGGTGATCCACCTCAGGCGCGTGACCCTCGCCGCCATGTGCGGGGCGCTGGCCTTTGGGACCACGGGGGCGCAGGCCGAGGAGCTCGCGCACTGCCCGCAGCCGTCCGTAGCGGCCGAGGGCCACCACTATCTCCGAGCCCTGAGCCTGGATCTGCGCGGCGTCGTGCCCAGCGTGGAGGAGCATGACGCCGTACAGCTGGCGGGTGGTGTGACCGACGCGGTGATCGACGCCTACCTCGACAGCCCCGCCTTCGCCCGGCAGGTCGCGCGCTTTCACAGGAGCCTGCTGTGGAATCGGGTGACCGACACGGCCCTGGTGCACCGACGCGCGGTCCTGACACCCACCCCCTTCGACACGCCCAACGCCCCGGCGCTCTACTCGCGGTGGCGGGCCGGCATGTTGCGGGGCGCTCAGTTCGTCGCGTGCCTCGACGAGCCGGCGACCGTCGATCCGGCGACGGGGCAGATCGCCACCGTGTGGGACGCCGACACCGGCGCGTTTCGGGAAGGCTGGCTGGAGGTCAGCCCCTACTGGGCCCCGGAGACCACCGTCAAGGTCTGCGCGTTCGACGCCAGCGCCGTCGCCAGCGCCGCCGACGGGGTGTCGTGCAAGAGCCGCGAGGGGTTGCTCCGCGCGCAGTGCGGTTGTGGACCAGCGCTGAGCTGGTGTGTCACCTCGGAGACCGAGCAGGTCATGCGCGACGCCCTGGGCGCGGCGGTGGATACGCTCGTCGAGAAGGTCATCGCCGCAGACCAGCCCTACACCGACCTGTTTTTGAGCAACGTCAGCTATTTCAACGGACCCCTGGCCCACTACTGGTACCATGTGGCCCAGCGATACGACCTGTACCCGGCCCACTCGGAGATGCTCTCGGTGGGGCTCCTGGCCGACATCGACTACACCAGCGACACCTGGGTCCCGGTGGAGCAGGGACCGCAGCACACGGGTGTCCTGACCAGCGCCGTGTACCTGCTGCGGTTCACCAGCAACAGACGGCGCGCGCGGCGGTACTTCGAGGCCTTCCTGGGCCAGCCCTTCGTCCCCCCCTCGGGCGGTCTGGACATCGACGCGGCCGCGCCGGCCGAGCCCGACCTCACCAAAAAAGACGGGTGCAAATACTGCCACGCGATCCTGGATCCCAGCGCCGAACACTGGGGGCGTTGGACGCAGTTCGGCATGCAGTACCTCCAGCCCGAGACGCACCCGCCGTGCCGCGCGGATTGTCTGGCCTGCGCGTACGAGGGGGGGTGTTCACAGGACTGCATCTCGAACTACGTCACCCAGGGGGTGCTCAGCAAGGAGAGCGTGTTTTTCGGCTGGCTCAAGCCCTACCAGTTCAACGTGGAGGCCGCCTTGCTGGACGCTCTGGCGGCTGAAGCGGAAGCCACCAAGGTGGTGTGCGAGCCGCAGCTGGTGGCCCAGTCCGAGCTCGATCACATCGAGCTCGGGCCCAAGATCCTGGTGAAGCGCACCGTCGTGGACGGTCGCCTGGCCCGAGGGGCGGTGACCAACGTGATCCGCTGGCTCGTGGGCACCGCGACGAACCCCGACGACGGCCCGTGGATCGACGCACTGGCCCAGGCCTTCGCCACGAGCGGGTACGATTACAAGGTGCTGGTGCGAAGCGTCGTCACCAGCGAGCGCTATCGGAGGGTCCAGTGAGCCTGGCCTTTATCCGCGGCGGCGTCATCGGCCTCGGCGCCGCTCTGATCATGGCGGGCTGCTCGGATCCCCCGGTGGTGACCGCGGACGCGACGATAGACCTGACGGTGGTGGACGACGGCGCCTCGGAGGCCGCACCACCGCCACCGCCGGTCGACGCCGCCAGCCCCCCGGAGCCCGCCGAGGTGCGCGTCGGCGACCCCACCCCGGTGCCGCTGGTCCCGCCGTACGAGCCGGCGCCTCGGGATCGCAAGCGGATGAACATCGACCAGCTGTGGGCGACCGTCGATCGGGTGACCGGCGGGGTCCATTGGATAGACGCCACGGGCGAGGACGCGTTGGTCGAGAAAGCGTCTCTGCTCGGCAAGCCCGACTTCGTGGACACCACCCAGGAGGTCGACGAGCCCGACCTGCTGTTCGACAAGCAGCTGGGTGATCTGGCGCGCAGCGTGTGTGTGGAGCTGATGGCCAAGGAGCAGGGGAGCGCGCCCGGCGACCGGGTGTTCTTGGTGCACGCGGCCCCGACGGACACGTCGTCTTCGGCGCCGTCGGCCATCGCCGAGAACATGCGCAGGGTGTTGCTCCGATTTCACGGCACCTACCTCACCGCTGACAGTCCGGAGCTGGCCCCCTGGCTGGGTCTCTTCGACCAGCTGAGCCAGACCGACGCGCCGGCGCCAGACCCCATCCAGGGGTGGACCGGGATCTGCGTGACGTTGATGTCCCATCCCAACTTCTTCACCTACTGAGCCACGGAGATCTGACGCCATGAGCGACCGCTGGACGCGACGCGATTTCCTGGCAGGTGGAGCCGCCGCGGGGCTCAGCGCCCTGGGCGCCGCGAGCCTTTACAGCCCTCGCGTGGACGCCGCCGAGCAGCTCGAGCTGGCGGATCGCAGCGTCATCATCCTGGAGATGACCGGCGGTTGGGATCTCCTGCTGAGCCTGGATCCGCGCGACCCCAGCGTCTTCACGCAGGACGCCGTCGGGCAGACGCTCATCGACCCACAGTACGGTCGCGTCCAGAACGCGCCGACCCCGGGGGTCGTGTTGGACACCGGGCTGGGGCTGCTCGGCAGCTTCATGGGTGAGGCCCTGCAGCACCTGGACAAGGTCAGCATCGTCCGCGGCATCAGCATGGAGACCCTGGCCCACGCGACGGCGCGCCAGCGGATGGTCACCGGGCGCGTCCCGGACGGGGTCGAGCTGAGCCACACGACCATCGACGTCTGGCTGAGCTCGTGGCTCGGACAGGACGCCGTGATCCCCAACATCGCCATCTCCCGACCGTCCAAGAACCTGACGCAGCCCGGATATGCCACCCCCCTGCGACTCACCAGCGGCGCCCAGCTCTACAGCACCATGGCCCGCTCGAGCCCCCTGTCCGCCGCGCAAGAGTCGGCGATCCAGGGTTTTCTCCGGGAGCAGCAGGCGTGCCCCAGCGCCATGGCGTCCAGCGTCAAGCGGCAGGCCGACACGTCGCGGGAGACCATCGCGGGGTTGATGGCTCAAGATCTGGGTGAGCAGTTCAACCTGAGCAGCCAGGAGCCAGGCCTGGTCGCGCTCAAGGAGCACTACAACGTGGCCCAGGAGCCCTTCATGGCGACCCCGCTGATCGCCGCTCAGGCTGTCAAGACGGGGCTGAGCCGGGTGGTGGGGGCGCGGCTGAGCCTCCCGACATTGGACGACCATGGCGCGACCTGGGCCGCCAACAACGGGACGACCCAGATGCAGGGCTTCAACGCGTTCGCCCGGGTGGTCGCAGATCTGGAGAGCTCGGCGCACCCGAGCGGGGAGGGCTCGTGGCTCGACCGCACCACGGTGATCCTCACCTCGGAGTTCTCGCGCACACCCCTGGTCAACGCCGACGACGGTCGCGACCACTGGCTCATGAACGCGATGCTGCTGGCTGGCGGCGACATCAAGGCTGGGCAGGTGATCGGGGCCAGCTCGGACGTGGGGATGTTCCCGCTGCCCGTCGACTTGCAGACCGGGGCTGTGGACATTCTCAATGGCGAGATCCTCGTGCCCGAAGACATCTGGCACACCCTGTTCTACTCCATCGGGATCGCGGGTGACCCGGCCAACCTGAAAGGCAAGACCCTGCATGCCCTGCTCGCGTAGCGACGGTCGCGCCGGCGGGTGACCGATCGGCAGGTCCGCCGTGACCTCGCGGAGGTGACTCGCTCGCGCCGTGCCCCGCGCTGAGGTCAGCGAGCCGGAGCGCCCCGCCCCAGGTTGAAGGAATGGGCGCGCCTTGCGAAGATGCCCGACGTGTCACACCCACCCCACCTGGACACGACGTCCGTCCTCAAAAAGCTGGTCGTCCCCATCATCATCCTGGGCGGCTTCCTCACCGTCGGCTTGACCAGCGACGGGCTGCTGGCCGAGCTGGGAGACACGGCCATCTCGCAGACGAACAAGGTCTTCGTCTACGGTCTGCAGATCGGGATCTGGTTGGCCAGCGCGTTTCTGATCAACCGGCTCATGGGCGTCTTCTTCTGGGACCTGTTCGTGTCCCGGGCCATGGGAGGCGGGCCCGTACCGCGGCTGCTGAAGGACGTGGTCGCCGGGGTGGTCTACATCATCGCGGTGACGGGGATCGTGGCGTTCGTGTTTGGCGAGTCGGTCACCGGGATCTGGGCCACCAGCGGCGCCGTCGGCATCGTCCTGGGGTTCGCGCTGCGTTCGCTGATCCTGGATGTCTTCACGGGCTTGGCGATCAACGTCGATCGGCCCTACCGCATGGGCGATTGGATCATGTTGCATCAGCGCCAGCCCCAGCTGCACATCATCGGCAACGTCCAGGAGATGAACTGGAGGACCACGCGTCTGAGGACCGCCCATGGCAACCTGGTGGTCGTGCCCAACTCGGTGATGGGCAGCACGATCATCACCAACTACATGCTCCCCGAGGAGCACAGCCGCCTGGAGCTCACCTTCGACCTGGACTTCGGCGTGCCCTCCGAGCGCGCCCTGCGGGTGCTCACGGCGGCTATCCGGTCGGTGGCCGGGGGCGGCGCCAAGCAGCCCCTGGCCGACCCCCCGCCCAAGATCCGTATCAATCGCATCACCGAGCTCGGGGTCGAGTACCGGATCCGCTACTGGGTCTTGCCCCGCAACCTGTCGCCGAACCGCTCGCGCCACATCGTCATCGGCGCGGTCCTCGACCACCTCAAGCAGGCGGGCCTGACCCTGGCCTACCCCAAAAACGACGCCTTCCACACGCAGATGCCTCAACGGCCTCTGG
>JAAZYN010000067.1:5196-10868 GCA_014239625.1 Myxococcales bacterium
TGGAGCTCCTGCAGCGCATCGAGCTCTTCCAGAACCTGCACGCCGAAGAGCTCGACACCCTGGCTGCGCGCATCGACCAGCGCCACTTCGCGGACCGCGAGACCCTCATCGTCACCGGGGAGCCGGGCGAGTCCATGTTCATCCTCGTAGAGGGGCTGGTCTACGTGTACGTCGCGAGCAACGGCGAGCAGGTCAAGGTCGCCCAGATCGTCCCCGGCAACTTCTTCGGTGAGATGTCCTTGCTCACCGGCGAGCCGCGCTCAGCGACCATCACCGCGGCGAGCCACAGCATCGCCTACGAGATCCGCAAGGAGCATCTGTCCGAGCTCCTCGCAGCCCGGCCGGAGCTGGCCGAGGAGATCAGCCGGGTGGTCGCCGGCCGCGTCTTGCGGAACAAGGAGAAGCTCGAGTCGACCCCGATCGAGGAGGTCGACGCCGAGAAGCGGACGGTGGCTGGCCAGATCATGGGCAAGATGAAGGCGTTCTTCGGCTTCTGACCCCCGCGACCGGTGACCGGTTGGATCCGCTCACGTCGAACAGGGCGATGGTCGGGCCGGAGAGGCTCACGCGGGGGGCGCAGAGGGCTATCGCGGGCAGCGATGGAGGCCTCCGTCCATTCGATGAGGGCCACGACCGACCTGGGCCGAAGAGACCCGAATGACGGGCGTAACTCGTCACCCGGGGCCATGGCACGCCGATGGAGACAAGGGCGCGCTGACGGGCGTGGCGCGGACCGGCGGCGGGTGACGTCGGAGTCCACAACCGCCGAGCCCGCCGCAGCGGGAACGCGGCGGTCAGCGCCGCGGATCGGTCCGTCGCGGCGGGTCCCGTCGACCCGCAGCCGACCGGCCACCCCGATGGTCGACAGGCCCCGCCTGGTCTCGGTGTGCCAGGGATCTCGGCGGCGAGCGGTGGCGGCTGGATTGGCGTCGAACCGTTCCGCTGTGGTACCTGTGATCGTTGACTGCGCGTGCTGTCGGTCCAGGGATTCAGCACGGGCGCGTTCGCCAAGGAGCTCCTGCGGAGTCGGAGGGGGTTGTCATGGTTGCCAGTGAGCTGTGTGGTGGTCGACTGCTGGCCTCGAGCGCCGCGTGCGTCGCTGCGCTGCTGGTCGCCGCCTGCGATTCGGGGGCCGAGTTCAAGGCCGCAGCCACCGGGGCGCCGCAAAAACCCGGCGACTGTCCGCCCACCGCAGGCGTGGATCCACCCGAGGCCACCGATGACCTGTTGCCCCCCGGTCGGCTGCTGCGGCGGGCTTCCCTGGCGCTCCGCGGAGAGCCGCCCTCAGACGCCGAATATGCCGCGCTGGAGGCGGCAGGCGATGAACCGGCGCAGTTCACCCACGTCCACGCGTTTGTCGACAGCGTCCTGTCGGATCCGCGGTTCTATCGGACCGTCTTCGAGACGGCGCTGGGCTGGCTGAACATCCCGCCGGTGCCCAGAACCGCCGACGAGCCCGAGTATGGGGTCCAGCAGCAGCGCGCCCTGCGCGCGTGCGCTGGGGGGACCCTCAAGGCGGGCGCGCTGGCCTACGCCGACTACGACGCGTCGGCCTGTGACGGCGTGAGCTCCCAAGGGGGTCCGCTGCACGAGACCACCATCGAGGCCTGGTGGGAGCCCGGGACGACGGTCGCGTTGGTGGGCGATGCGGCCAGCACCGAGGCCACCGGGTCGACGATCTACAACGGCAACTGGTTGACCATCGACTGCACCGAGCGGGGCGCCGAGGGCACCTGTGGATGCGGTCCCCACGGGGTCCACTGCTACGATTCGGGGAGCGCCAGCCCCGGCTGGAAGGACTACCTCCACACCCACGAGCACGGTCAACGCCGGCAGATCGCCCAGGAGCCAGCGCGCCTGTTCGCGCACATCGTGTGGTACGACAGGCCGCTGACCGACTTCGTCCTGGGCACCTACTCGGTGGGCAGCACCAACCTGCAGGCCGCTTACGTGTCCCAGGGCCTCGCAGGGGGAGCCTACGAGCTGCTGGGTGACACCTCGTGGTGGCAGCCGGCCGATTACGCCGACGCGCTCACAGATCCCTATCACGGACCCGGGGACGCGACGGCGTGGCGCGAGTACGAGGTGCCCGAGCGAAACCCGTTCTTCCTGGCCGACCGCGACTACACCTACGACCCCCGCACGGCGACGCAGCCCATGTTGGGGATCGGCGCCGCCGGGATGTTGACCAGCCTGGGGTTTCTCAACGCCTACCCGCGTGAACGGATTCGAGCGGCCCGAGCCCTCGAGGCGCTGGCGTGCGAGGTGTTGTCCCCTCCGTCCGCGGACCAGACCTTCAATGAGTACCACTCCGATCCCTACGACCAAGGGGCGTGTCAGCATTGTCATCGTCGGATCGATCCGGCGGCCATCCATTTCAAACGTTATGGCAAGCGTGGGAGCGCGAAGAACGGATGGGGCGCCACCTTCATCATGCCCGGGATAGGCGACATCTGGCAGTTCCCCGCCGCCTGGCACACCGGCAGCTGGCCCTACCACACCGACCCCTTCGCCCACTGGAACCGCTGGTACAGCCCCGGGACCGGGCTGACCCCGGTCACCGCCGCCGACGAGCAGGCCGACCCGTTCACGCTGTTCATCGACGTCCTGCCCCCGGAGATGACCTTGTTGGGGCAGACCAGCGATGGGACGGCCGGCCCCTTGGGGTTCGCGAAGCTCATCGTCCAGGCCGGGGCCTTTGACAAGTGCATGGTTCGACGGATCCACACGATGGTCCTGGGTCGGGACATCGAGCCCGCTCTGGAGGCCGGTTACCTCGAGAAGCTGACGGCTGACTTCGTGGCCGGTGGCCGCCTCGTGCGACCCCTGGTCAAGCAGCTCACCCTCAGCGACCTCTTCGCGAGGGGGATCTGATGACGATCGGTACCCGCGGCGCTGGGCCGCCACGACGTCATGTCATCCTGATCGGTCTGGTCGCGCTCCACGGCGTCGGCTGCACGGCCACGATCCATTCGCCCGACCCGGTCGGCGACGCGCTGGACCTGACCGACGCGGCGGCCGACCTGACGCCCGGTGATGGCTCCGCGTCGGACGCAGAGCCGCTGGACGCGGCCCCGCAAGACGCGGTCGGCGACGGCACCGTCGGCCTGGACACGTTCGAGTGCCCGCCCCCCGACGACACCACCGCGGCCGTCTATCAGGCCCTCTATCCTCACTGCGTCGGCTGCCACGCCAGCGGCTCCCGTGGGTACTTCGCCAGCCTGGCCGCGTTCACGGCGTCGGTGGTGGCCGATCCACGGCTTGTGGCCCCGGGAGCCCCGGACGACAGCGAGCTCATTCGGCTGCTCGAGGGCAACGGCACCGGCGCCTTCGCTCAGATGCCCATCGGCGTGGTCACGTATGCTGACCTCGCCACCAGCGGGGTGGCGACCATGCCCATGGCGGAGCTCAGAGCCTGGGTGACGGGGCTGTCGGCGCCGCTGCCCAGCGACGCACCGGATCCGCACGCCCGGAGGATCACTCGGGTGAGCGCGACCCAGATGCACCGGTCGCTGTATCAGCAGCTCGGCCTGGTCCACGACGACTTCTTTCACCCCGCGCAAGAGTATGGCGTCCCCTTGGCCGAGCGGAACAGCGACCTGCTGTACCCGATCCAGCCGCCGGACTGGGTCCCCGCGCCGCGTCGCCAGCCGACGGCCGACCGCTTCTATGCCCTCGGTGGTGGCAGCGCGATGAATCAGGTCGTGGAGAGCGACACGGTCTCGCCGACGGCCGTTCTGACCCTGCTTCAGGTCAGCCAACGTTGGTGCCGCCTGGCTCTGACCAAGTCGCCCAACGCGGCGCTCTTTCCCGCCGGGACGAGCATGGCCAGCGACCCGTCTTCGGTGAGAGCGACCATCACCCGCTGGTCGCTCCACTTTCACGGCCAGCGGTTCACCGAGGCCGAGGTCGACGCCTTTTACGACACCGTCTTCGTGCCGCTGAGTCAGGTCGATCCGGAGCCGGGCTTCGTGGGCCTCTGCTCGGCCTTTGTTCGTCACCCTCGCTGGATGGTCTACTGATGGGACGCATCACACGACGCCGTATGCTTCAATGGGCGCTGGGCGCCTCCCAGGTGGGCCTGCTCCATCGGTTCGGCCTCACCGGTCGGTCTCGGGCGGCTCTCCCGGAGGGCGGGCCGACGAAGTTTCTCGGGATCCACATGAACGGCGGCTGCCACTGGGAGACCTTCTTCTGCCCCCTGTCGGTCGGCGGCATCAACACCTTCATCCCGGCTCCCACCGGTAACCTGCACCCTCTCGGCTATGCGCCCGGGCAGGTGCAGAACTTCGACCAGACGCCGGCAGATCTCGACGCGCCCGGCCCCGTGCGGCCGGTCCGCGGGCCGATCTACTGGAACTGGGCCGACCCAAACGCCAAGAGCGGCAACAACCCGCTGTCGGGAGACACCCAAGCGTATCGTCCCTACGGTTATATCTGGGCGAACCCGGCCTTCAACCTGTTCGACAAGACCTGCGTCCTCATCGGCGCAGACCAGAACACGGCATCTCACGCCAGCGGGATCGTCGCCAGCATGTGCGGCGTGGCCGGGTCGAACTTCCGAGCGCCCTCGGTGCACGCGGTCATCGCCAACGCCCTCGCGGCTCACTTCGATCGACCGCTGCCCAACGTCTATCTGGATGGGTTTGAGCCCAAGTCGCTGGATCTGCCGGCGATCGCGGCGCCGGCGCGGGTCAGCACCCTGGAGGCTGTGGAGCCCACCCTGTCGGACGCTCGCGATGACGCCTGGAGCGGGCTGCGCGCCCGAACGGAGCTGCCGAACCTGGCCCTCGACGGAACCGCGCTCGGCGGCACCGTCCCGGCGACCCCCATCGACGCGGCGGTGATGGAGGCCTTTCGCGGGTCTGCGGGGTACTCGACGGCGGCTTCGGACGCCTACCTCGAGTCCATCTACGAGACCACCAAGGGGGCCAGCCGCACCATCGCCCGAGACCTGTTGTCGGTCCTGCAGTCGACGCAGGGTTTCGAGCACCTCTACGCCAACCCGCTGTACGCCAGCAACGACGTGGCCTGCATCGGGTACGCCGACACCTGCGGTCAGCTACGCACGTCGGGGCCGTGGGACTTTGCGCTGCAGCTGCTGAAGTCCGATCTCGTGACCAGCGTCAACGTGCGGGCCAAGAGCATCTCGAACTTCAGCTTCGACACGCACACCGCCGATGGGCCAAGAATTCATACCGGCCATCTGCGCATCGCCTTGGAGATGGTGGGCCGCATGCTCGTGGAGATGGACCTGACGCCCAGCGGAGTGCCGGGGCGCAGCTTGCTCGACGACACCCTGGTCTACATCTACAGCGAGTTCGGCAGGACGTTCCCCAAGCAGGGGAGCGACCATCATCCGGCGACCGCGGCGATCCTGGTGGGTGGCGGCATCCATGGAAACCAGATGATCGGTGGCTACGACGAGACCATGACCGGCTCACCGATGGGCGTCCCGGTCCCGATTATCGAGGAGACCGGCGACTCGGCCTTCCGAAGGCCCCGCTCTCAGGACGTGGCAGCGACGGTGCTCCGCGGGTTTGGGCTCGAGGCCAACACCGACTTCTTCATCCCTGGCGGCTACGGCTGGTTCGAGGGGGTGTTCCCCTGGTCCTAACTAACCCGCATTTCTCACCAGACTTCGGCTGCAACCTTCGGATGGGCAGGCGCTA
>JAAZYN010000680.1 GCA_014239625.1 Myxococcales bacterium
GATGTCCTGCTGCAGCGCAGCGACCTGCTCGCGCATGGCGTCGACCCCGTCGCTGGTGGCGCCGCGCTCCCGCGCGATGGTCTGAAGCCGGTCGAAGTCCGCGAGGAGCCGGCTCAGCTTCGAGTGCGCCTCGATAGCCGCGCGCGCCTCGTCTTCGGCGCGTTCGTAGCGCCGCCGAGCGAACGCGTGCACCTCTTTGGCTTGGTACAGGAGGCGCTCTGCCTCCTCGTCGAAACCACGTAAGGCATTGAGAATCGCGGCGGCCGCGTCCGATCGCTCATCCGGATCGGACCACAGACAGCTCTCCAGCCGCTGCATGTCGTCGAGCGTCACACGCTGACGTCTGTCGAGCGCAGCGAATGCGCGCAGCACGTCGAGCATCTGCACGTAGCGTCGGTCGCTGACCAACAACCCTCGTCGCTCGGCCTGTTTGCGGATGGCGGCGAGGGTGGCGAGCACACCCTCGGGCACCTCCACGTCGCCCAGAGCTGCCTGTAGTCGCTGAACGGCGGCCAGCGGAAGCCTCGGCAGCTCGTCCTCCCCCTCGCCGTCGAGCTGAGCTCTCAGCATACCGACGAACCGCCGCTCTTCGACCACGGGCTCGACCCAGAAGCGCAACAGGAAGCGATCGTGCAGCGCGGCCAGTGACTCGTCGTCGGGGACCTCATTGGACGCGGCGAACAGCGTCAGCAGCGGCGCGCGGGTGGCTTGGCCAGCGTTATGAAAGACGCGCTCGTTGAGCAGGGTGAGCAGCGCGTTCAAGATCGCCGAGTTGCTCTTGAAGATCTCGTCCACGAAGGCGATATGCGCGGTCGGAAGGTGCCCGTCGGTGCGGCGCTCGTAGCGCCCCTCCTCCAGGGCCGCCAGGTCGATCGGGCCGAAGAGCTCTTCGGGCGTGGTGAAGCGGGTCAGCAGCCACTGAAAGTACCGCCCACCTCCCAAGCTCTCGCACAGCGAGCGGGCCAACATGCTCTTGGCCGTCCCGGGTGGGCCCAGGAGCAGCACGTGGTGGCCGCTGATCAGTGCAGCCAGCGCGCCATCCACTACCGCGTCGCGCTCCACCAGGCGGCGCTTGAGCGCGACGCCCAGGGCGAGGACCTGTTCGATGTCATCGGAGGGTGTAGCCGGCGCCTGCGTCGTCATAGCGCCACATGCTGCGCCGAGTGCCCTGACTACGCAACCGTCCGGCGTCGCCAGAACAGAAGCGCGACACACATCAGCAGCACCGCCGCGGTCGCGTTCTTGCCGCTCACGTTGCAGCCGCCTTCGCCGTTGAAGTCCGGTGGTGGGTTCGGGAACATGGCTATGGACGCGACCGGGTTCAGAGCAGCCCTCTCCTCGTCGCTCAGCACGGGCGTGCCGAGCTCGGCCTGATCGAGCATCGAGTCGATCTCCTCGGCCTGCGCCGGATCGACGCGGATCCCTTCGCCGGTCTCTTCGAGCACCTCCAGGTGAGCGAGCGCGGTTGCGCCAGCCACGGAGTAGCCGCTGAACGTACTGATGAAGTTCTCTTCCGTGTAACGTCGCCCGTCGTCCCAGGTCGCGATCTGATGGACGTTGCACTCGCTGTCGGTGAACGAGCTGACCGTCATGGTGCGATTGAGCGACACATCGGGCAGGTCGGGGTTGAAGCTGAAGATCGGGTCACGGGTCATGTGTGCTGGATCCATGCGCGTGTACAAGCGCGTCAGCACGGCGCCACCATCCAGGAGCATCTCCAGCTCTTGCAGCGGGCGAATGACTTCGTCGACCAGCCGGCTCTTGAGGGTCTCCGCGTCCGAGGTCTCTTCTTCGACCAGCTGAACGTAGTCCAAGTTGTCGGTGGGAAAGCCCGCCGCCTCGTAAGCCGCGATGACGGCCCCCAGGTTGTCCGCGCTCTCGATCCCTGCGATGCCGTCGTCGGCCGCCTCCCATCCAGCGAGCAGCCGGTTGCGCATGTCGTCGACGGGCCCCGCGTACTCCGTGACGAAGGCACGACCTCCGGCCTGTTGAATCGCCTCGTCGACGACCGTGTCGTAGTTGGTGCCGAACGGATAGGTGACCGCCTGTTCGTTCACGGTGGCGTGCAGGAAGTTCTTCGGGATGGCTCGGCTGTCGCCAACAACCCATACCCGTATCGGCATGCCCTCGGTCGCCGCGATCGCTGTGAGGCGCAGCGGAACGCAGGGAGCGTTCTCGCCGAGGGTCAGCGCGATCGGCTTGATGTCTCCGGTGGCTTTGCCGTTCGCGAGCCGGATCCCGATGAACGAAAACCCCTGGCTGACATAGTGGGCGAGCAGCGGCTTGGCCACCGGGTCCTGATAGTAGCCGTTGTCGTTGAGCCAGGTGTACAGCGCGTCCGACGAGGTCGCCTCGATCAGCTGGGCGTCGTACGGGCCGACCTTGGCGTCGTCCACGACGGTGACCGGGATGTCGCCGCCGGGCCCGACGCGCTCGTTAGTCGAGCCTGCGACGGACATCGCGTCGGACGGACCGATAGTAATTTCGGCGCATCCAAAGCCGGACCCCGTGTCTTCGCAGAGCTCCCCTTCACTCGGCCCCACCTGGGTCGTCCAAACCGGGTCCGTCATGCTCTGGAGCATGGGAAACAGGGCCTGCGATGACACCCCGAGGGACTCCTCCAGCGGCAGCGGCTGGCCCATCGCGTCGGTTGGGAGATCGAGCACCGGAATGATCCAGCCGAACTCGGTGGGCTCGCCCTCGTAGGTGACCTCGATGTGCATCGTTACCCCGTCGTCGTGTTTGACGAACAGGATGCGCTCTCCCGACTGAAAGATGGGGGTCGGGTTGGCGCCGTTGCAGAAGAACCCGCCGCAGGCCTGGGCC
>JAAZYN010000681.1 GCA_014239625.1 Myxococcales bacterium
TAGCGCCTGCCCATCCGAAGGTTGCAGCCGAAGTCTGGTGAGAAATGCGGGCTAACCGAGGGTGAGCCCCCCAGCTCGTGCGCGGCCATGGCGCGGCGCTTTGAACGCGCCACGCCCAGCGCGATCGTCGCCTGGGCCTCGGCGCGACCGATGATTCGGCGCGAACTCGAACCCGAGGCGGTGAATGAAATCCTCAGGCCCCGCTTGGTTTCGACGGGCGGGCCGTGAATAATCCGCACTATATCCATCGCGCGCCCGCAGGAGGTTGATGACGCTCAGCTCCGGTGCCTCACCGCGCCAACGTGCTCGCCGCGCCCCCTCGAAAAGCAGGATCGAGTGATAGAACACCCCATTGGCGTACTCGCGGTGCTGTTGGCGATGCTCGGCGGACTCTTCGCGTTCGGCGCGACGCCGCGCGGCAAGAAGGTCTTCTCCTGGGTGCCGCTGCTGGTGTTCGCCTACTTTGTGCCGACGCTGCTGTCGAACCTGGGCGTGATACCGCTCAGCTCGCCGCTGTATACCTTCATCAAGAAGTGGATGCTGCCGGCGAGCCTCGTCCTGCTCACGTTGTCGGTGGACATCAAGGCGATCGCGGGGCTCGGTCGCAAAGCCACGGCGCTTTTCCTCACGGGGACGGCGAGCATCGCTATTGGCGGCCCGCTCGTCTATCTGGCGCTCGGCTGGATGGCTCCGGAGCAGCTCGGCGACCAGAGCTGGAAAGGCTTGGCCGCGCTCGCCGGGTCGTGGATTGGTGGCGGCGCCAACTTCGTGGCCATCGGCGAGAGCGTCGGCGCGCACGAGAGCACCGTCGCCATGATGGTGGTGGTGGACGTCGCCGTCGCCAGCGTGTGGATGGCGGTCTTGCTGGGGTTCGCTGGACGCGCCAAGGCGATGGACGAGGCGCTGGGCGCCGACTCGAACTCCATCGACGCCCTGAAGGACCAGGTCGAGGCCTTCCAGGATGCCGTCAAACGCCCCACGGACAAGGCGGCGCTGCTCACCATGTTGGCCATCGCGTTTGGTGCGACCGCCATCGCCGCGTGGCTGTCGACCCTGTTGCCTCGACTCGGCAGCATCGTAGGCCCCTTTACGTGGATCATCCTCATCGTGACCACCATCGGCATCGCCATCTCGTTCACGCCACTCCGAAAGCTGGAGGGCGCAGGCGCAAGCGAGATGGGGTCGGTCTTCCTCTATCTGTTGGTCACCACCATCGGGGCTAAAGCCGACTTCGCCAAGGTCTTGGAGGTCCCGGGGCTGGTGGTCATCGGAGCCGTCTGGATGCTCGTCCACGCCAGCGCAATGATGGCCGCCCGCCGGTGGCTCAAGGCCCCCATCTTCTTCGCCGCGGTGGGCTCCCAGGCGAACGTCGGGGGGGCCGCGTCAGCGCCCATCGTCGCCGGAGCGTTCCATCCCTCGCTAGCGCCCGTTGGGGTGGTCCTGGCGGTCGCGGGCTACGCGCTGGGGACCTATGCTGGCCTGTTGTGCGCGTGGCTCCTCGAGCTGGCTCATGGTGTCTGGTTCTGAACCGTGACCTCGACCGCAGGGCCGCAGCCGGCGGGCGGCCGTCCGCGCCAGCGCTTCGCCACGTCCAGCTGGGCGCGGCGTAACCCCCATGGTCAGGGGAAGGAGATCCCGCCGCCCTCCTGGCAGGTGAGTTTCCCGTCGAACCCGGTCTGCCCGCCCAGCAGGGTGATGAGCAGCTGAAACAGGCCCGGTGAGCACGTGTAGCCGTCCGGACAGTCCGCGCTCGGCCCTCCAAACCCAGGGATCAGCTCGGAGTCCGGCGTGCACTCGCACACACCCGGGATGGTGCTTCCCTCACTACCTGGGATGTCATCGAGGGGAAGAGACCCGCCGAGGTCACCGGCCAACGCCTCGAACAAGCTGATGCACTCCGTGCCATTTCTGCAGAACGCGGTCACGTCGTCGCAGCCGCCGTCGGCGTCCACGCAGAGGCCAGTGGCGACGTCACACTCCAGGTTGAAGCCGCTGACCCCTGGGTCGCAGTCCGAATCGCTCGTGCACGCGTCTGGGACGGTCACAGTGCCGCCCTCGCAGCTGTACGTCTGGAGGTTACACGTCCCCCCCTGACCGCACTCGGCGTCGGTGGTGCATTGGACACAGTAGTAGTCGCTGCCCACCAGCGCGCAGGCCGGATACGGCGCCACGCAGGTGCTGCACACGTCGCCATCGCAGGTGTTCGTCGCCAGATTGCAGGTGCCACCACCACAGTGGCTGTCGTCGAGGCACTGAACGCACTTGCCCTGCTCGGGAGAGAAGATCGGGGTCGGCGGGGCGCACCCGGTGGAGCCACCGCATGTCCCAGTGGTCACGTCACAGGTCTCGCCGCTGCTGCAGTGGTCGTCATCGAGACACTGAACACAGACGCTTGCGGGGCTGCAGTGGGGTGTAGCCCCGCCGCACGCCGGATCGCAGGTCGTCGCGGTGGTGCAACCCGCGTTGGAACACACCTTGTAGTCGCTGGTGTCGTCGACCACGCAGATCGCGCCATTTCCGGCGCAGTCCGCATCTCCACTGCACCGGGGAACGCAGACCCGCTGTCCGCCGCCCACGTCGTGACAGGCGCCGCCTTCGCCGCACTCCCAATTATAGATGCAGGCATCACAGCTGGCTTTGGCCGACTGGCAGGCGCCGCCGGCGGTGGTGGTTTCGCACGCCTGCCCGACGTCGCAACCGGTCGCCGCGCAACCGTCGCAGCTGAAGCCGTCGGGCACGCACTGTCCGCTGAAGCAGTTCCAGCCCGTCACGCAGTCGTCGGAGGTGGCACAGGGAGGGGCGCAGATGTTGGCGCCGTCGAGCGG
>JAAZYN010000682.1:0-2512 GCA_014239625.1 Myxococcales bacterium
CCTCGGCCAGCGACGACGACGGCGACGAGCTCACCCTCAGCTACGCCTTCGCCGTGAACGAGGTGGTCGTACAAGAGGGCAGCCTCACCACACTCGATGGCGTCGACCACTTCGGCGGCGTCGTTCGACAGGCGCGTGAACACCTCCTGGTGGAAGCCCAGGAGAGCGGACGAGACCGCGTCGTGGTAGGCGATCGGTTGCTCGGAGATACCCAGCTCTTCGTCCGGCAGGGTGAGCGTTTTGGGGCGTTCGCCAGCCGGTCGCGGACCGATCTCGTCGAGTGAACGCCGCTCGAGCAGCGCCTCCGGCGACAGGTCCGGGAACGGGTTCGCGAAGTGCCCCGATGCCCGAATCGCCAGAATGCTGAGCCCCGATGCGGCCAGCTCGGAGAGCTCCGCGGTGGGGTCCACGTCGTCGTCAGAGTGGATCCCCAGGATGGTCAGGTCGGACGTGGAGGAGGTCTTGATGACGAGCTCTTCCAGCGACATTCCGTCGGTCGGCGCGTCCAAGACGATCTTGTCGGCTTGGACGCGGGCCTCGCTGAGCCACCGCGCGAGGCGACTCTGGAGGCTGCGTTTGCGGGCGGGGTCGGCGACCACCAGGATGAAACGGATCTCCGCCTGCCGCCACGCCTCCGCCGCCGTGACGAAGCGGACCAGCGCGAGCGCGAGGGCCAGGTTCCGAGCGTCGCCCGACCACCAGACATCGATCCTGTTGCCCAGCTCGAACCGTCGCGGCGCGAGCCCCACGACGACGTTGTAATCCAGGGAGACGAAGGCCTTGATGGTGCTCGTGGCTTCCTGCGGCGGGTCGGACAGATCGTCCCAGCGCAGGAGCACGGTGTTGGGCTCGAGGCCGCCCATGCCGTGGAAACGAGCGATGTCCCGCATGGCCTGGTGATGATGGACGACCTCGAGGTGATGCTCGAACGCGGCCAAGGGTCGGTCGGTGTCCCGAACCGCGCCTGTGGTCTGTGCGCGTTCGGCCGCAGAGATGTTGGGCGCGGTGACGGTCTCCAGACGGAACTCGGTCAGCACGCCGCGGGTCTCCGTGACCGCTAGGCCCAGGTCTCGCAGCGGGTCCTGGGCGTGGGCCTTTCGGTTGAAGAGAAGAATGTTGGGGCGCCAGTTGCGCTGATGTTCGGTGGCGCGGCTCAGGACGTCCATCCCAGAGCGCACCAGCGACCACCAGATCCCCAACCGGGTGTCTCCGCCTTCCAGCGCCAGCTGTTTGCGGCGTAGCAGGAAGAACAGCAGCAGCAGCACGGTGGTGGCTCCCAGCATGGCCACGAAGTCCAGCTGGAGCATCAGAAAGGCGCACACCAGGGCGCCGACGAGGCTCACCGACTTGGGGATCTTGAAGTCCGGTCGGAAGTCCGGGCTGGCGGCCATCTCGATGAACGCGGCGATGTTGAGAAAGGCGTAGCTGGCCAGAAAGAACATCGACACGACGCGGGCGATGGCGTCGAGCTCGCCGATGAGGATCCCGCCCCAGGCGATGAAGAACGTGACCAGCAAGGCTCGCCGAGGCTCGTTGGTGGAGCCTGACCCCTTGCCGAACCACTTGGGCCCGATGCGATCGACGGCGCAGGCCTGAAGGATGCGCGGCGCCCCCAGGATGGAACCAAAGGCGGAGCTGATCGTGGCGCCCCAGATCCCTAGATAGACGAGCATCGGGATCCAGGCGTACTTGGTGAACACCGACTCGTCCCCGGTGAGCTGGTCGGCGTCGAAGCGGAAGGCCAACAGCGTGGCGAGGGCCAGGTACACCGCCATGCCGACGAAGATCGCCCAGAGCGTGCCTCTGGGAATGGACGCTTTGGGGTCTTTGAGGTCGCCCGACATGGACACGCCGGCCTCGAAGCCGGTCACGGCGGGGAACATGATGCCGAAGATCACGAAGAACTCGGCGCCCCCCTGGTCTTTGGGGATGGGCGCCAGGTGCGGCTCGGCGGGGGGGGGCGTGTCGAAGGCGCCGATGAGGAAGGACACCAGCGAGATGGCGATGAGCGCCATGATCCAGAACTGGGTCCGGATGACCAGGCTGGTGGAGATGAAGGTGACCACGGTCACGGTCAGCAGCGCGATGGACCCGTAGAGTCGCGTCTCGTCGACGCTGGGTGGCCTGCCGTTGGCGTAGGTCAGCATGCTCTCGGTGAAGCCGATCAGGTAGAGGCTGACCGAGAACGACAGCCCCACGAACAGGGCGATGCCGAGGGTGCCGCCGATGGGCAGCCCGAGTGACCGGGAGATGATGTAGTAGCTGCCCCCGGCTTTGACCTTCTTGTCGGTGGCGATGGACGACACCGACAGGCCGGTGGTGATGGATACCACGTGCGCCATCACGATGATGGCCAGGGCGTTCCACATACCCGCGTTCCCCACGATCCAGGGAAGGCGCAGGTACATGATCACGCCGAGGATCGTCAGGATCGACGGAGTGAAGACTCCGCCAAACGCACCGAACTTTTTTGCGGCAGCCGCCATGCGGGTGTGGAGAGGCTATCGCACCT
>JAAZYN010000682.1:2522-2823 GCA_014239625.1 Myxococcales bacterium
ATGGCCGAACCCCAGGTTCGGACGTCCATGATTGGCCAGCCGGCCGCAGACCGCAAATGGCCCCGGCGATCGGTGCTCGGCGCGCTCACCGTCGGAGGCGCACGAGCGTGATGTCGATGAGTGGTGTCGCTGTGCAGAACTTCAGACGTATAGTGCCCTCCATGACGATCACGAAGACCCTGCGCGCGATGCTCTTGGCTTTCGTCCTGGGAGGCTGCCCAGAGCCGCCGACGGACGCCCCGACGACGCCCTGCGGCGCGCCCGTGGAGTCCCTCATCGAGGTGGCCCCCGAGGCCGGCGC
>JAAZYN010000683.1 GCA_014239625.1 Myxococcales bacterium
CTGGGCCGAAACGCCTGGCGAATCCTGGCATCAACCATTCTGACCGGCTGCGTGACTCCGCCGGTCAAAATGGTGGAAAGTAGCGTCACGCCCTCGTGAGCGCTGCGGATCCGCAGCGACGTGATGATCGGGCACGACCGGCGGCGCGCCCTGCGCGAAACCGAGGAGGCGTGGCGCTGACGAAGGCGTCACAGACCGGAGTCGACGGTGACGTGGCGTTGGAGGACGCCGGAGAGAGGTCGCCCTCATGAGCGCTGGGGGGCCGCCGGTTGAAGCCGAAGGGGGCGTCGCAGAGGCGAGCCAACCCGCTCATCGAAGAGATCGCAGCGATCGATCCTGGCTCCGGGTTGCCGAACGGGTCGACAGACCGCGTTCATTCGATGAAACCGGCGGAGTGGGTTCGGCGTGGAGGTGCTTCGAGGGGACTGGCGGTGTGATTTCGTGATCGGTTACGGTCTGTGTACCGTGAAGAGTCCTGATCCCGACTACGCGATCATCCGGCCTCTCGGCGAAGGGGGGATGGCCGTCGTGTATCTCGCACGCCACCGGTCGACTGGCGAGCGGGTGGTCATCAAGCTCATCAGCAACGAGTTTTTGGGCAACTGGGAGATCACCCAGCGGTTCGACCGGGAGGCGCGGATCATGGTCCAGCTGGATCATCCCAACATCGTCCGGCTACGGACGTGGGGGGTGCTTCGCGGAGGAGGGCGCTTTTTGGTGCTCGATCTCATCGAGGGAAAGCCACTGCACGACGCCGTCGAAGCCAAGGGGCCGGCGCAGCCCGACGTCCTCCATCACGTGGCCACCGACGTGCTCCTCGGGTTGGCCGCCGCACACAGGGCCGGCGTGGTGCACAGGGATCTGAAGCCCGACAACGTCATGCTGACCGGCGCCTCGCGGTCGGGGCTCTTCGACAGCGCGGTGTTGATCGACTTTGGGATCTCTCGCAGGCGAGACGTCACCGCCATTGTCGAGCCAGGCATCACCGCCGCCAACTCCGTCATGGGGACCCCGAGCTACATGGCCCCGGAGCAGGCCGCGGCAGACGACATCGACCACCGGGCCGACCTGTATGCCTTCGGCTGCCTTCTTCACTTCATGGCCGTTGGGGTCCCGCCATTCGAGTCCCATAGCCCCCTGACGCTGTTGAACATGCAGATCCACGACGCGCCCGATCTTCGCCCGCTGCGACGCATGGTCCGGAGCGAGCTGGCCGATCTGGTCTCCGATCTGCTTCAAAAGAAGCCGGATGACCGACCGTCGGACGCCTCCGAGGTGCTCGTCCGTCTCAACGCTGCGCATACGGCGCGCAAGCACGCCACGCATGGCAAACGCCGCGACCTGCTGGGCCGGATCGAGGGTCAGCTGGCGCCGCCCACATCCAAGACCGGGCTGGCGGGCCTGTGGAGCAAGTTGAAAGGGCGCTCCTGACGCCGCGGCGGGCGAGAGCACCATCGTCCGCCTCGGAGGCTGAGTCAGCCGCGAATCGTCGCGACCAACCTGTCGAAGGCCGCCTCGTGCTCGCTGGGGACCCACAGCACGAAGTCCTCGTCCGCCGAGAACTCCGCCTCGTAGTTGAGCACCTGACCGTGCTCGCCTTCATGCTGAGTCACGTGAACGCCCGAGATGCTGCTCAACGGCACCGCGCTGTCGAGCTCCAACGTGTCGTCCTTGGCCTTCTTCAGCACGACCAGTCGGCGGTCGGTCATCCGCGCCCAGAGGCTCGGCTTGATGGCGCCGGCCTTGCTGCGTGCCGCGCGGACCGACAGCGCCAGGGTCTCCCCGTCCTCCAGGTACTTCGGCAGCGCGTGCGCGCCGATCTGGTTGGCCATCTTCGACGGCACCCACTCGCCGTCATAGACGCCCGGCGTCCCCTTCACGGTGGACTGCATCGAGCTGACCTTGTGCACCGTGGTGGTCCCGCCCGCGCTCCAGACGACGCGCATCGAGCCCATCGTGCTCTGGTAGAAGTCGAACAGCGTCACGTCGCTCAGCGGCACCTGCCGGTCGACCTGCGGCGAACCATCGGGCCGCGGCTTCTTGTTGACCAGAAAGACGTGCTTGTTGGAGACACGCAGCATCCCCTCGCCGACCGGCAGCGTCCCGACCTCTTCCTCGCCTTCGCCGAAGTAGGGCGCCCCACCGACAGAGGGAGCGAGCTCGGCCAGCTTGCCCTTGACCCGGTCCATGAGCGACGGCACGTCGTCCAGAACAGCCTGGAGCTTCTCCCTGTACGTCTGCCCGCCGTGCGTCACGACGACGAACACGACGTTGGGCTTGGTCTCGTAGTCGAAGCTCTCCAGCGCCTCCAGAGGTGCGTCGATCAGCGCTTTGGGGGCGGCGAAGAAGGGGAAGGTGCTGACGATGAAGCGCTGGTTGGTCAACCCCACGACGCGGCGAGGCACGCCGAAGTGATCGACGAGCTCCTCACCCTCGGCGAGGTGTTGGCGGATGACGGCTTCGAAATTCTTTGCGGTGGTGAGAAAAGGCATGGTTTGACCTTAAATCACGGCGGCCGACTCGTCATCTCGACCCTGACGCCTACAGCCCCAGCGCCTACGCACTCACATCGCGGGTCGGCGGGACGAAGTGACCCTGGGTAGGTGTGGTGGACATCGATGCCGCCCATCCACTCCGTCGAGCCCCGGGTCTGGCGTTCGGTCTCGGACACGCATTCCGCCAGGTCCGCTACTGTGAAGTGCTTTCCGTTGGGCGCGGTGTGAGCGACCGGATCCCCGGTGTCACCCCGGAGCGCTACCCCCGGCGCATCAAACGCCACGGACGCCAGCTCCTCTGCGGTCAACTCCCGGGTATCATCTGT
>JAAZYN010000684.1 GCA_014239625.1 Myxococcales bacterium
CGGGGCGCAACCACGGCGCGGGGACTACAGGAGCCCACAGGCGAGCTGTTGGGGCCAGCGCTGGGCCGGTCGGCGCCGTCACACCCGCTCTTATCGGTCGATACTACTTGGCGCGGTAGGTGATCCGACCACGGGTGAGATCATAGGGAGACAACTCCACTGTGACCCGATCGCCCGGAAGGATACGAATGTAGTACTTGCGCATCTTCCCCGAAACATGAGCGAGCACGCGGTGGCCATTGTCGAGCTCCACGCGAAACATCGCGTTCTTCAACGGCTCGACAACGGTGCCTTCGACACTTACGGCTTCCTCTTTGGCCACGATCACTCCGGCTTGGCGGCTACAGACGGCTGCATCCTAGTCATGGATGCCCGCGAGTCAACCGCTAACCCGCATTATTCATGGCACTTCGAGCGAAACCAAGGCGGGGTGGTGCTGGCGACAGTGGCACGGGCCGGAGGCTGGTGACGTCGTATCCGGCAACCGTCAAGCCAGCCGCGGGGAGGTCGTCCCCGTCCGCGCTCAGGCTCCGCCGGCGCAGGCGACGGGCCGTGAGACATGAAGACTCAGCCACGCGGCGCTTGGAGAAGAGCTCAATCCGGGTCACACGGGCCATCGCAAGTGTGGGTGACCGTTCCGGTCTCGATGAACTCGAGGAGCTGCTCGATGGCTGCCGGATGATGCTGCAGCTGATCATGAACACCGTTGTCAGCGGTCGGAAGAGTCATCTCGACCCCGGGTAGGGGATCGACGCCGAAATCGTACTCGGCCAAGATAGCGGCTGGCGCCTCCACGGGGCCGGTGATCTCGGGCAGACCGAACACGGGCTGCACGGCCGGGGCCAGCAGCGACGCCCCAACGCTTCGAGCCTGAGCACGGACCGCCAACGTCGGACTCTCACTGTCGCCGATGGCGTGCTGCATCAGCACGCTCATGGACCAGGTGGGCGCTCTCAAGGAATCGATGCGCTCCAGCCCGAACAGTGACATCTGGAGAAGCTTCTGCAGCTCCAGATCGCTGGCCACCTGACCCCGGAGAACGCCGATGAAGACCGAGAAGTTTCGGGCGCGCGAGAAGATCGTGGCGAAGCCCCCCGAGCCGCCCACCAGAATCCCCCGCGGCATGCCGGGATCCAGGCCCAGGTAGGCGGCACCCAGAATGTGCCCCTGGCCGACGCCATAAAAGCTCAGCGCGGCGGGGTCGTAGATGGACGCTCCGTCGCGCTGCAGCGCGGTGAGGTCGGTCAATGGACCGGTCACGACAGCTCTGAGACCGCGCACATTGACCAAGGCCTGGTGCACCAAGTCGGTGAAGCGCAACCCATCTGTTGAAAGGTTCTGGATGTCAGCCAGGATCTGCGGCACCGCTTCGGCGTTCATGCCGATCCAGTCGGTGGCCACGCCGACAGCCCCGAGCGCCTCGAGCGTGCCCCCGAGCGCGTCCTGCGTCATCTCATTGGCACCACCGAAGAACTCATGGCCCACGATGAGGATCGGGGCCGGGGCCGATCCTGCAGGCCTCGATGCGACGCTGGTGGGCACAGCGACCAAGAAGTCCACGGGGCGCGTCCCCTGGGCCGCGACCTTACCGTCAGTGTCGCGATACAGCAGCGCTCCCCACGCATCGGAGGTAGCCTCGAGGACGTTGACCATCGTAAAGCGGGCTCTAACCTGAACTGCGATGTGAGCGCTCGGGGCGTCGTCTACCGCCAACACCTCGACCGTTGGTGGACCGTTGTCCGACAAGTATCGCTCGGCGACAGCCATCGCGTCGGCGCGATCGGTGCTCTCGCTCCCCACGGTAAAATCCCAGGCCAACTGAAGCTCGCTGCGCGGCCAACCAGCCGCAGCCAGGGCCGGGAAGATGTCGCCTTCGTAGCGCGCGCGCGAGGCCTCGATGCGGGGATCGTCGCTTGGCGTGTCATCGCGAAGCGCGATGAAGCTCGACGGCGCCAGCGTAGGGGATCCTGACCGTGTGGAGAGGCCCCGCATCGCGACGATGTAGCGGGTCGCTGGCACCAACGCATGCATCGGTCGCAGCACCAGCGCCTGCCGCGAGAGATCGTCGGAGTTCACATCGAGCTCGGCGAAGTGGAGCACCGGCGCCCCATCGGAGGCGCGCAGGATGAGGGTGGTGGTGCGGCTCGGATCCAGGGAGCGCTCGGGCGCATCGAAGTGCCTCGTCAACACCGCAGGATCCACCCCCGACGGGAACACCGCGAGGATCGCCGACCCGACCGGGAATCCATCCGCGGGGTATAGCCCCAGAGGATCGAAGCGGACACTCCCACCGATGACCGACTGCGCCTCCGACCCGATGACCACCCGGAGCCCCGTCAGGCTGCTTGGATCGGCCTGGGTGAACGCGTTGGAGGGGTACGGCAGCAAACACTCCCACGCCCATGCCAGCGGATTGCAAGCGCTCGGGGCCACCGCGCCGTCATCGCGGGGCACCTCTGGCTCCGCCGTCACGTCGTGCGGATCGTCGACGCCGACGTTGACGAGCTGAAAATCGCCGCTACACGCCGTGGCGACGAGAGCGACCGACAACAGCACGGTCCACGTGGCGACGACACGCGCGGCAAAGACACGGACAGGTGGCGTATTCACCGGCCCAGTGTACACCCTCCGCTCCGCGTCCGGGGCCGGGGCCGGTAGGCGGTGAACACCAACGGCGCTACGCCCCATCCGAGCACTGTGCCCGGTGCCACATAGAGACGAGCGCCATCGGTAAAACGTCAGACGGTCGACCGCTCGATTTGGTCCAAAAAAAGGACCTCCACTGGCAAGGAAGACAACCAGCCCGCGTCATTCAAGTC
>JAAZYN010000685.1 GCA_014239625.1 Myxococcales bacterium
TGCGCCGCCCTCGCTGACGCGGTGGGGGGAGCGGCGACGTTGGTGTCCGGCTGCTCTGTGGCGGATGTCGGGTGCGGCGGGGGGGCTCAGTTGGTGCGCTGGCTGGCGCGGTTCGACGTCGGGCGGGTCGCCGCCCACGACGTCGAGCACGCGGCTGCGGCGAGGCGTTGCGTCCAGCGGGCCGGCTATCGGGGCCGCGTCGCGGTGACGGCCTCGTCGCTGGCGGTTCACCCTGCTGCGGCGTTCGATCGGGTCGTCAGCCTCGACGCCGCGTATCACGTTGACCTGCGCCGCGACTTCCTGCGGGAGTCCGCTCGCGTGCTGAAGCCTGGTGGCAGGATTGGGTTCAGTGATCTCGCCGTCGACAGGCCCGCGCATCATGGCCTGAGGGCTGCAGCGAAGGTGGTGGGCATCCCGCCGAGCAATCTGTGGATGCGGCACGACTTCGTGCGTGAGCTCCAGCTCGCCGGGTTCGGCGCGATCAGCGTCGACGTCTTCACCGACGAGGTGCTGAGAGGCTTCCTTCGAGCGGTGCGCTGCCGACCGTTTGCCGTGGCTCCGGTGGCCTCACGCCATCGGGTCTGGGCGACCGCTGCGCTCTGCCACTGGGGGCTACGCCATGGGCTGGACTACCTCGTGGTCTCCGCGGAGCGTGTCGTGGGAGCTGCTCCAACCCTCTCCCTGGGGCGTTGACCGTCTGGGCGCCGCGACGACGGCGTCCCCCGCGGGGTCGCGTCTTACAGCGACATCGTTGGACCGCTCAGCCACGTCGCAGCAGATCCTGAAGCTCGGCGAATCGCTTCTTGGTCTCCTTCTTCGCGACGGCGCCTCCGTCGCCGCCGACCTTGGCGCGGTCGATGTCCAGGCGATGGTGCTTGGGGATGTCGCGCAAGAAGCGGGACGGCCGCGCCGGCTCTGTCCCCTGGAACTTTCGCTTGAGCTTCGCGTAGGTCAAGTAGCAGTACCTCTTGGCGCGGGTGATCCCGACGTAGAACAGACGCCGCTCCTCGCTGACGTCCCCGCCATCCTGAATGGTGCGCTGGTGCGGGAGCAGCCCCTCTTGGCAGCCCACGACGAAGGACGCCGGCCACTCGAGCCCCTTGGCGGCGTGCAGGGTCATCAGTGTGACCTCGTCCGCCTGCTCGGCCGCCTCCGAGGCGTGGTGTTTGTCCAGCGCCACCACTCTCAGATAGTCGCGGAGGGTCGTGGACGGTTTTCGTCTCTGGTAGTGCTCCATGCTCTCGAGCAGTCGCGACACGTTCGCCCACCGTGCTTTGCCACCAGGGCCCTCGGTGGGGCTGCGAATCCAGGCCTCTCTCGCACGGGTCTGTTGAATGATGAGCCGTCCGGTGGCCGCCAGGTCCTTGTGCTCGTGCCAGAACGCCTGGGCGTTCTCCAGCACGCGCTGAAACTCCTTCATCCCTTCAGCGGCCTTTCGCGTGAGTCCCGGGATCGAGGCGGCCTGCGTCAGCGCCTCGTCCATCGGCAGCTGGTGAGCCTCCGCGAAATCATAAAGTTTCTCCAGGCTTCGCGGGCCAATTCCGCGCTGCGGGAAGTTGATCACCCGCAGCATGGCGCCGCGGTCCTCCCGGTGGTCCACCAACCTCAGGTAAGAGAGCGTGTCCTTGATCTCCTTGCGCTCGTAAAAATCGCTGGCACCCACGAGCTTGTACGGGACCGAGGAGAGCCTCAGGGCGTCGGTCAGCGCCTGCGCCTGCGCCGATGTCCTGAACAGCACCCCGAAGGACCGCCACGGCCAACTCTCGACGTTGGCTCGCCGCACGATCTCTGCGGCTACGAAGTTGGCCTCGGCCCGGGCGTCTTTGCACGCCACGACGTGCACGGGCTCCCCCTTTCCAGACGCGGTCCACAGCTGCTTTTTCTTGCGGGCGGTGTTCCGCGCGATGACCGCGTTGGCGGCGTCCAGGATGTGCCCGGTCGAGCGGTAGTTCTGCTCCAGCCGGATCACCGTCGCGTCGTTGAAGTGGGTCTCGAACGATAGAATGTTCTCGAGCCGGGCGCCGCGCCAGCCGTAGATGCTCTGGTCGTCGTCGCCGACCACGCACAAGCTGCGATGCTCCTCGGTCAACAACCGCACCAACTCGAACTGCGCGCCGTTGGTGTCCTGGTACTCGTCTACCAGGACGGTCTGAAAGCGGCGGCGCCATTTGTCGCGTATCTCTGGGTGCTGGGTGAGCAACTCGATGGGTTTGAGGATCAGGTCGTCGAAGTCGATCGCCCGATACGCGTGAAGCCGGTCGATATAGGTCTGGTATACACGCCCCGTCGTGCGTGTTCGTGGATCGTCGATGAGCTGCTGCGCCGTGATTCCGAGATTTCTGGCGTTGCTGATCGCCGTCAGGAAGGTCTGTGGATCATGGCGCTGCGGATCGAGACGCAGCTCGCGCAGCCCGTGGCGGATGAAACGAGCTTGATCGGCGGCGTCGAGGAGGGTGAAGCGTCGCTTGTAACCCAGGGCCCGCGCCTCCTCGTCCACCATGCGCAGCCCCAGTGCGTGGAACGTGCCCACGGTCACTCGAGAGGACGCCTCGGCGCCGCAAAGGTGGGCGACCCGGTCTTTCATCTCCCCCGCCGCCTTGTTGGTGAACGTGAGCGCCAGGATACGGCCGGGATCGAGCTCGGACACCCCGATGAAGTGAGCGATACGTACTGTGATTACGCGTGTTTTTCCGCTTCCGGCGCCGGCCAGGACGAGCACCGGGCCGCCGCGATGCTCGACGGCTTGGCGCTGCTGGGCGTTCAGCTGGTCGATCAGAGCCTGAATGTTGGGCCGCACCTGACGTACCTATCATCTGC
>JAAZYN010000686.1 GCA_014239625.1 Myxococcales bacterium
GTCGACCTATCGAGAGGTTCGCAAGGGCGTGTCCTTTCTGGAGCTCTGTCGGTCTCCGCAGCTCGCCTGCGAGGTGACGCTGATGCCCATCGAGCAGCTCGACGTCGACGCGGCGATCCTCTTCAGCGACATCCTCGTGACCCGCTATCACGCGAACCCGACGCCTGAGCGCGCCGACGGCCTGGACGGCGGTGACGACGTGCTGGTGGTGACCTCCGAAGGGGCGCTCGAGTCGCGCGTGGCGATGACCGACGGCGATCAGGAGCCTGGCCGCCCGGACCAGATTCAGGAGGTAGGGCCGGGTCGCTACTGGGTGTCTCTGAATCGGGCGTCTCGCGACTGGAGCGAGTACCACCCGGGGCAGCTGGCGGAGCTCCAGTGGTCGGACCCCGACACGCGCCTGGCGCTGGTGCGCCGCATCGACCTCCAGGGGGTGAGCAACTGTGGCGCGCTCGCGCGTCGCGGCGACAGGGTGGTCGTGAGCTGCTCGGGGGCGTGGCGGTCCGACGCCGGAGCCTTCGACCCGGACAGCAGCGGGATCCGGTTGCTGGACCTGGACGGCGCCGAGGTCGCCGCACTGAGGGCCACCGATCCGCGCCTCGACGGGGTGGTGTCGGCGGGCATCGCGATGGATGACATGGGGGTCATCTACGCGTCCCAGTACGGCGACTCGGGCGGCCGGCCGGATCGGGTCCTGCGTTGGGACCCGGGCGCCGACGCGGTGAGCGTCATCTACGAGGCCACCGGCTCGTGGCAGGTGTGGAGCCTGGCGACCGCCGTCGATGGCATGCCGCTGATGCCCGACGCCAGCCCGGAGCTGCCGAGGCTCTGCCGGCTCGGCGCCGAGACCACCTGCTTCAACCCCTGCGCAGCCACCGGCCTGCCACCCCGGTCGGTGGCCCCGTATCTGGCCCGGCGGTGACCGCTCGGTGGGGCGACCTGGCGGTCCCCCTGGCCCGAAGGATCGCGCCACGCCATCTCACGAGCCGGCCGGCGGATCCGTCGGTCACTTCCCTCCGGCGCCGTCGGTCAGGATGTAGAAGGTCCAGTCATCGCCCGAGACGTTGCTGGCGCCGTAGGTGGCCACCCAGGCGCCGCCCTTGTGGGTGTACAGCAGGCCGCCCTTCAGGTCGTCTGGCACGTGGCCGTAGCTCACGACCGTGCCCGCCAGCCCCGCCCCGGCGCTGCAGGTCGCGATCTCGCCCTCCACGGTGGGCTCACCCAGGGTCAGCGCCCAGGCGAACTCGCACTGGCTGCAGGTGTCCAGGGCCGTCGCGTTGGACACCGGATAGCTGACCTTGCACAGGGTGGCCTTGTCGGCGTCGGACACCTCGTAAGAGGTGGTGCCCAGCCCGGTGCTCTTGAGGAGCTCGCCCACCCACACGCCGCCGAAGTCTTTCCCCCCCGGGTCTTTGGCGTCGACGTCTTTGCCCGAGATGAAGTCCTTGCCGCCGTAGACGTCCTTGCTCGGGGTCGCCTCCGAGGCAGCGGCGGCGTCAGCGTCAGCGGTGGCGGCGCTGTCGATGCAATACCAACAGTCGCCTTCGACGTCCGCGGCCCCGGCGTTGGGGCTCTCGTCAATGCACGCGGCGGCCATCGCCGCGACGAGAGACAACCCGCACAGCAGGTGGCGTCTTCTGTTCATCATGTCAGCCCCTCCAGAGGACCACGGCAGTTGATCCAGATCCCGCTCTGGCTCTGGACATGCTCCAGGCCCACGTGATCGGTGTCCAGTCCCATGGCCTGTGCCGCGCTGACCAGCAGGTGCTGGTGGGGCATCCCGGACGCCTCCACGTAGCCGCCCGGCGCCACCTGCGCCGACACCAACAGGTCCACCGGGGTCTCGTGGGGCCAGTAGTGATAGACGCCCTGGCGGAAGTGCCAGCCGCCCCCGATGATCATCGGGCAATAGTGCCGGTATCCGTGCCAGCCGTCGGCGAGCTCGGACCCCCAGAGGATGAGGGTGTGGTCCATGAGCGAGCCGCCCTCGCCATCCGGCAGGCTCTCCAGCGTGGTCACCAGCCGGGCGACCTGCGCCGCGTGCAACGCCAGGTAGTCGCTCATGGCGGCGTGCTTGGCGGGGTCGTTGTAGATCTCGTGGGCCAGCCCCTTGTGCACGTCGTCGGTGATCGAGGCGGCGCCAAAGTTGGCCGTTGGCATCTCACCCAGGCTCAGCGACACCACGCGGGTGATGTCGCAGGACAGCGCCGCGCCGATGAGCTGGGCGAAGGCGTCGAAGCGCTCGTCGTAGGTCGGCAGCTCGGCGCCGGCCTGGCTGGGCATCGCGGGGCAGCTCAGGGCGGCCATCCCCTCGATTCGGTCGGCCAGCGTGTGGAGCAGGTCGTAGTGGGCCTCCATCTTGTGCCGGAGAGCCAACCCAAGCGCCTCATCATCGTGTCGCACTGCCACGGGTGGCCATACGACAGCTGGAAGATGCGCCCCGATGGGGTGGACGAAGCCACACCCTGGCAGCTCGACCTGGGGCCCCTCGCCCAGGCTGACTTCAGCCAGGCGCTGGCCCCTCTCTATCCCCACAGGCATCGCCTGGTGGCCCTGGACGGGCTGTCGCTGGCGACGGCGGAGCTCGACACCGACGGAAACCGACACGACACCGGCTGGGTACAAGCCTGGACCGGCAACATGGTGGACTTCAGCGGCGCGGACGCGCGCGCGACCTCGCCCTCCCTCGACCAGCTGGTGGCCGCTCGGATCGCGCGCGCCGACAGGCTGCCCTCGATCGAGATCGGGGTCGACGACGTCCGCGAGCCCGGCCGCCCCATCGCCTACGCACCCAACGGCGCCCGCCTCCCCGTAGAG
>JAAZYN010000687.1 GCA_014239625.1 Myxococcales bacterium
AGGGAGATTTGCACGACGTACAGATTGCCGATAATCAGCTTCATGTCGTCGGTGGTGACTTGTTCAGGCATCACGCTCCTAGTGTCGAATACCGGACAATCACCACACCAGACCCGCCAGCGCCACCCGTGCGTGGGGAGCCCCCCGCGCCAGATCCGCCGCCGCCTGCGCCGAGCACTACGGCGACCTGCTGACCGGGTTCGTCGCCCACCGCGGCGATCACGCCCCCGGTCGCGTCTTGCACACCGACGTGCTGATGGGCGACCGCCCCGATCGCGCGCGTCTGGCTGCGGAGGTCCTGAAGTTCGCACGCCGGCTCAGTGGCTGACCCACGCGGGTGCGGAGCTCGGCGCAGCGCTCCAGCCGCACAGAGGCCCGGCAGAGGCGTGTCTCGAGACACCGCGGTGGCGGCCAGCGCAGCGCCGCCGCGTCTCGACGATCGACGTCGCGCGCGGGCGAGGCGGCCACCCTGCGGATCCCGTCGAGAGGCCCGCCACGGCCCTCGGGCGCGACCTCCACCTGACAAATCTCGCCACCAATTCAACGGGTTTCAACTAAGTGGTCGGCATTGGAGCTGGGGCGCCCTACCCTTGCGTCCTCCGGGCCCCGCGACAGCGCGCTGACTGTCCCGCGACCTCATCCTTCGGCCGCGCCGATTGGGGCCCACAATCGAGAGTTCTCCACACGGGCGTTCAGTGGAACCTATCCTGTTGCTCATAGCCGCCGGGCTGACTGCTGGTTTCACCGTCTACTTCACCGGGCGACGCCAGAACACGATGCGCCTCAACGCCCGCAGCAGGACCCTGTTGGCCGTGCGCCAAGCGTTCAAGCTGCAGGAGAGCTGCGACGGCGAGCGGTCCATTGGGCGCGCGCCCATCACCGGAGATGTCCACGGTTTCCCGCTCCGGATAGACTTCAGCTCCAGCAAACCCGACCCGGTCGACGCCACCGCCGATTCCAGCGAGATGCTCAACCTCCAGGTGGCGCTGCCCGACCTCTATACAGGCGTGAGCGTGCGTCCCGAGACCCCTTACTCACGGCTTCGTGTCGACGACGTTCAGACCGGCGACAGCGTCACCGACGCCGATCTGTTGATATTCGGGCCCGAGCTTCAGATCGCCGCGATCATGAACACCCCTCGACGGGGCGCCCTGCGACAGGCGGTAGGCCGCGGTTTGATCGTCGAAGGTGGGGACCTGCGGGGGAGTCTGCGGGTCGAGAGGACAACGGCAGCCGAGATCATCGACCTCATCAACCAGATGGTCCGCTTCGCACGTCGGATAGACGTCGCGGGCGCGCTGGAGGAGGCGCTGGCTGACAACGCGCTCAGCGAGGCGATCCGGCCCGTCAGATCCCGCTGCCAGCTGCTCCTGTTGGACCGCGACCGGTTCGGCACCAACCCCACCGCTCAGGCCACAGCCGAGCGCCTTTTGGCCGAGCCGGACGACCAGGCGCGGGCCCGCGCGGCCCAATTTCTGGGGCGGTGGGACATCCTCTACGCGCTGGCGGGCGGCGATGGGGACGCGCAGGTTCGAACGCTGGCGCTTCGCGGGTTGTCGAACCTGCCGCCAGGCACAGCGCGGCGGGCCGCTATTCACCTCGCCGCGGCCCTGCAGGATCCCCCCAGCGACTGCGACAGCGCGTATTTCGAGCAGGCCGCTCATGCGCTCCGCGCTCACTGCAGCGACCTGCTCGAAGAGCCTATCGAGAGGATCGTCCTGGGCGCCATCGAGGCGCATGTCGAGGACGCCGGACGAGCGCTGGTCCGCCTCCTCCGGGATCGGGGCTCACCGCTGTCGGTGGCGACCCTCAGAGCGCTCCCGCGATGGCTCCGGAGCGACGCCAGGGCGGCGGTCGCGAGTATCCAGAGCCGAGCTGGCAGCGCCGGGGGGCGGCTCGCCCTTGCGAAGGATGACGCGGGCGCGTTGTCGCTGGACGAGGCGTCCGGGGCCCTGCAGCTGACAGAGGGGGTCTGGGCGGTGATCCTCGCCAAAGCCTTCGTCGAGGCGAAGTCGCGTCTGGCCCCTTCGCTGGACCACACCGAGCGCGCTCGGCTCGCCAGGATGCTGCTCCAGCGTCTGCTCAACGAGCTGAATCACACGACGCTGGCCGGGGTGGTCGTCGCTACCCGAAGTCACGAGGTCGGCGACCTGGCGTTGGAATATGGCGCCCAGGTGATCGCTGATGGTGACGCCCAAGGAGTCGCCGAGGTGGTCCACCAAGCGCTCGACGACCTCGTGGCCCAGGGAGCATCAGCCGCGGTGGTGTTGATGGCCGACCTGCCCCTGCTCGACCGCAGCGATGTCACAGGGTTGCTCGACGCGCTCCGCGGCAACGCCCTCGTGATCGCGCCAGACCGCCACGATGGAGGCGCCAACGTGGTGGGGGTGCGGCTTCCTCCGCCATTCACCCTCCCGTTTGGACGCGACGACAGCTTCTCGGCCCACGTCGACGCAGCCGAGGCGCACCAGGTCGAGATGGCGGTGTACCGCTCCCTCGGCGCGTCGCTTGACCTGGACACCGGGCACGACCTGACCTTCTGGCGACAACTGCGCGCGTGACGAGGTGTGTCAGCGAGCCCGACGCACGGCGGCCGGATCGAAGACGAAGCGAAAGCGCTCATCCGCGACCACGTCCGCGTAGCTGCCGAACATGGCCGCCGCCTGCTCGTCGTCCAGGGCGTCGAGTCGGGCGTCCGCCTGCTCTGTCGCAGGGACGCGACGGTAGAGGGTGGTCCGCTGCTGCGGGTCACGGCCCGCGTCCCGGATGACCCGGCGCAGCGTGGATGGCCGAACGAGCTGCCCGTTCTGGGCGCCA
>JAAZYN010000688.1 GCA_014239625.1 Myxococcales bacterium
CTGCTCGATGAGCCAGTCGTGGCGGGCCGGGTCGAGCACCCAGGCGTCCGAGGCGTCGCCCACCTGGACGAGGCGGACCTCGTCGAAATAGTCGAGGCCGGTGGTCTCGGTGTCGAGGACATGTACCCAGGGTGGGTCGTTGTAGAGCCATGAGGGGGTCATTGTGGAGCTCTCGCGATGTGGGTGATGAGGTGGGCCCAGGAGGAGTCGTTGATGTAGCCAGCCGCCTCGGCCTCGCGGATGAATGAACTCGGCTTGCAGGGCTGCGGACGTTCGCCGAAGGAGGTCCAGTGGTACGACAAGACGAGGACGTCGCGAGCGCGGGTGCAGAGGACGTAGAATAGACGGCGCTCCTCGGGCACGTTGCCGCCTTCGCCGGGCAATACGCCGTCGACGATGGCAGCACCCACGACAACGGGCCACTCCAGCCCCTTGGCCCCGTGGATGGTGCTCACGGTGACGGCGTCTCCGGTCTCGGTGAGCTTGCGGGCCTGGGTGGCGATGTCGTCGAGCAGTGCGGTGACGGCCCGAGCGCCGGTGCCACCGTGCTCCCTGGCTGCGTCTTGGAATGGCTGGATGGCGCTCTGTCGGTCTTCGGCCTCCTGGGTCTCGGCCACGCCCTGGGTGGAGAGGACGCGGATCTCCTCGTTGAGCCCCGCGACCTCAAGAACGGTGTCGATGATGTCGACGATGGGCCCGTCTTCGCGGAGCATGGTCGCGAGGCGCTTGTAGAGGTCAGAGCAGGCCTGGATGTTCCGGCCGGTGACAGTCTTGGGTCCGCACCGGGCGGTGTCGTGGACCCTGAGTAGCGGACCCAGCAGGATGGACTGGCGCGAGTTGGGGTTGATGAAGCCCTTCCAGCGCTTAAGCACCACCGGCCCGATGCGCGGCCACGCGGCCAGGATGTGGCTGGCAGCGTCGAGGTCTTGGGGGTTCACCAGGACCCGAAGCCACGCCATGATGAGCTGCACGTCGGAGGTCTGCCACCATGGTTTCTGGCCGACCGCGATGAAGGGGATGTCGAGTTTGCGGAGCGCGACGGCGACCATGCGGAGGGTGCGGCGTCGTCGCACGAGCACCGCGATGTCGCTCGGCCGCCAGCGGCCGCTCTTGGTCCACTCGTCGATGGCTGAGGCGATGCGGTAGGGCTCCAGGCCGGCGGTGGGCACCCCGGTGAGGAAGACGCCGCCCCCTTCTCCTCGCTCGCTCCAGAGCCTCTTGGGCACCCGGGTCTCGTTGTGTCGGATGCTGGCGTCCGCGGTGCCCACGATGGAGTCCCACGAGCGGTAGTTCTGGCCGAGTTGGATGACGCGGGCGCTCCAGCGCGCTTGGAAGGTCGTGATCAACTCCACCTTGGAGCCACGCCACCCGTAGATGGACTGGTCGTCGTCGCCGACCACCATGACGTTGCGCTCAGCGCCACCGATGAGCTCGATGAAGCGCTCTTGGAGCAGATTCGAGTCCTGGTACTCGTCGACGATGACGTACTGCCAGCGGGTCGAGACGCGCTCACGGAAGTTGGGGAAGACGTGAGCGGAGCGCACGACGAGGTAGACGAGGTCGGAGAAGTCGACGGCACCGACGGTGCGCTTGAGGTCCTCGTAGGCCTTGCGGGCGGCGGCGATCTCCGCGAATTGCACCGAGGCGGGGATGTAGGTCCCCGGCCTGGATCCGCCGGGCTCCAGGTGACGGCTGGCGTGTGACTGGTGGGGCTCCCGCTCCTGCTCGGCTTCGCCGCGGCGGCGCAGTGCAAGCTCCAGGTCGGTGAGGTGCTCGTCCTTGATGACGATGTGGCCGTCCACGTCGGCGTCGGCAGGATCCCAATCCTCCTTGGCCTTGTTGATGGCGGCCAGCACTACGCTTGGGGAGTATTCCCGCTTGCCCTTGGGGTAGTCGCTGTCTTCCACGATGCCCTTGAGGATGTCCCGAATACGCCGCTTGGCTGCGGTGTCGTCCCACATGGAGAACCGCGGACGCAGGCCGACTTCGTGGGCGTGGTTGCGGAGGAGACGAAGGCAGCAGGAGTGGTAGGTCTGGATGCGGATGTTCTTGACCACCTCCTCGCCAAGCTCGACGCCGACGCGCTCCTTCATCTCGGCCGCGGCCTTCCGGGTGAAGGTCACAGCCAGGATGAGGGGCGGGGGGACGCTGTGTGCCCGCACCAGGTGAGCGATGCGGGCGATGACGGCGCGTGTCTTGCCTGAGCCTGCCCCAGCGCTCACGAGGCAGGGACCGCCGAGGTGGGTGGCCGCCGCGGCCTGGTCCGGGTTGAGCCCATCGAGGTGGGTCAGGTTAGTCGGGTCGAGGCCGGTGGGCACAGGGTCGCCCCAGGACCGCGCCCCTAGAGGCAACTGGGGCGGCGGTGCTATCAGGGGTGCGCCGTTCCAGGCGTCGACATCGAACTCGGGATCGTGCCAGCCCTGGGAGGCCGGCGCTGGCGCCGCGATGGGGCACCAAGGGTCGTCGATGGGGTCGCCGTTGTACCAGGAGCCCCCGGCCTCGGCGTACTGCATTTCGACGCGGTGCTCTCGGTAGGGGCACGCCCCTGAGCACTGCCGGCAGGGAATCAGTGAGTCTGTGCCGCACAGGGGGGGCGGTTCGTTGTTCTGGATGGAACAGGTACACCCTGGACAGGGCAGCGAGCCGCGCCACCCTTGGGGGCACATGACCTGGGTGACGTCGGCCGCCTCCTGGGTGACGTCAGCGTCCATTGGGTGTCCCCTCAAGCTGCTTGATGGCGTCTGTGTGGCACCACAGGTACATGGCCATGCCGTGGGTCTCCTCTTCCTCGTTGAGGCACGCCATGGC
>JAAZYN010000689.1 GCA_014239625.1 Myxococcales bacterium
TTCGCTCGATGGTCACGAGCGGAGCATCTCGAAGCGTCGAGGTGATGGCCTCGGAGAACCGCCCGCGGTCGACGGCGAGCGCGCCCCCCGCCGGTACGCGGGTCGCGTCGGCGATCCGCATCACCAGCGAGCCCAGTCGGCGCATCTCGGCCTTGAGCAGACCGACGGCGCTCTCCAGCTTGTCCGCGCGAAACGAGTTGCTACACACCAACTCGGCAAGCTGGTCGGTCTGGTGGACCGGCGTGGGCCGGTCCGGGCGCATCTCGTACAGCGTGACCGGCACGCCGCGTGAGGCCGCCTGCCAAGCCGCCTCGCTGCCGGCGAGTCCACCACCGATGATGTGAATCATTGTTACTGGGGCTCCGCCCCACGCCCCGGCTCGTTGCTCGCGGGAGCCCCAGAGCCCCGCTCCGCCGCCTCGCGGGCGCGCAGGTGCGCGCCGTTGGCGGCAGGGGATTCGGCCGCGTATGCCAACTCGTTGCCCGCGGGGGCACTCCGCTGCGGCTTGGTTCAGGCGGACGCGGCTTCCTCCGTGCGTGAGTAGTCGCAGTCCTCGTTGTCGCACAGCACCTGATGCCCCCACCGCTTGGTGATCTTCTCGACGAGATAGGGCACGCCACAGGTCGGGCACACCTCGGCGAGCGGACGGTTCCACAGGGTGAAGTCGCACTTGGGATAATTGTCACAGCCGTAGAAGACCCGCCCCCGCTTCGACTTGCGCTCGACGACATCGCCGCCGTCCTTCGGGCAGGCAACCCCGGTGGACTTCAACTTTACGTACTTGCACCTCGGATAGTTGCTGCACGCCGTAAACTCGCCAAATCGACCCTGCTTGACCACCAGATTTGACTCGCATTTCGGGCACTTCTCGTCGAGCATCTGGTCAGGCTTGGCCGCAGTCAGCCCGCCTTTCGTCTCGATCAACTTGCGAGTGGTCTTGCACTCCGGATAGGCGGAACAGGCAAGGAACTGGCCGAAACGGCCACGCTTGACCAGCATCGGCTTCCCGCAGTTCTCACAGGCGTCCGGCTCCGCATCGGCGGCGGGCTGGTCGGCCGGCTCGACCTCACGCGTATTGGAACACTCCGGATAGGCGCTACACGCCAGGAACACCCCGAACTTCCCGACCTTGATCACCATCGGCGATCCACACTTGTCGCACACCTCCTCGCTGGGCAGCCCCTCTATCTTGATGTTCGGCATCGTCTCGGCGGCCTGCCCGAGATCGACGCTGAACTTCTTGTAGAAACTCCCGAGGATGGTGCGGTAGTCCGCGTCGCCACCTTCTATCTTGTCGAGCTGCTCCTCAAGCCCCCGGGTGTAGTCGACGGCCAGGATGTCCTTGAAGCTATTGGCGAGCAGGTCAATCACCAGCCGACCAAGGCGAGTCGGGCGAAACCGTCCCTCGACCTTCTCGGCGTATTCGCGAGTCTGGAGTACGCCGATGATGGAGGCGTAGGTGCTCGGTCGCCCGATGCCGTTCTCCTCCAATTCCTTGACCAGCGTCGCCTCGCTGAAGCGGGGCGGCGGCTGCGTGAACTTCTGCTGCGGGTCGAGCGCGCGTAGCTCCAGCCGGTCGCCCTTGGCTAGCGCCGGAAGCAGACCCGTCGTGGCCCCGTCATCTCCGTCTCCGGGCGCGTCGGCGGACGCCGCCGGCGCCCCGGTCGCTTCTCCCTCGGTGGGGGTCTCCGCTTGATAGAGGGTCAACCAGCCAGCGAATTTTTGGATGGAGCCTTTCGTGCGAAGCAGGTAGTCTCCGGCCTCGACCTCCAACGTCGTGTCGTCGAACAGCGCGGGTGCCATCTGCGAGGCGACGAACCGGTTCCAGATGAGTCGATACAACGAATACTGATCCCGCGTCAGGTGGGGGCGCACGGTCTCCGGGTCGTATTGCATCCCGGTGGGCCGGATCGCTTCGTGGGCGTCCTGGGCGTCCGCCTTCCTCCGGAAGTGCCGCGGTTTCTCCGGCACGAACGGCTCGCCATACCGCTCGGCAATGTGCACCCGCACGTCAGTGATCGCTTGATCGGCCACCCGGGTGGAGTCGGTCCGCATGTATGTGATCAGGCCGATGGCCCCTTCTTCGGGCAGGTCGATGCCCTCATAGAGTTGCTGCGCGATCATCATCGTCTTCTTGACCGGGAACCGCGCGGCCTGCTGCAGCTTGCTGGTAATGAAGGGGGGTGGCGCCTGCTTTTTTCGCTCCTTCTTGGCGACACCGCTGACCACGAAACTGGCGCCCTCCAGGTCGGACACGACCTGTTTGGACTCCGCCTCCGTGGTCACCTTCAGCGCCTGCTTGCCGCGCTTGACGACCTTCGCATCGAACTCCGGCGGCGTCTGACCTGCCAACCTGGCGAACAGATGCCAGTATTCCTCGGAGACGAACTGATCGATGGCGTTCTCTCTATCGCAGACAAGCTTGAGTGCGACCGACTGCACCCGCCCGGCGCTCAGTCCACGTCTGACCTTGTCCCACAGCAACGGGCTGAGCTTGTATCCGACCAGGCGGTCGAGCACGCGCCGCGCCTGCTGCGCATCGACCATCTGCAGATCGATCGTCCGCTCTTCCTTGAGCGCGTTGAGGACCGCCGTCTTCGTGATCTCGTTGAAGAACAGCCTCCCAACCTTGCGCCCCTTTCCCAACTCGTTGGCCAGATGCCAGCCGATGGCCTCGCCTTCGCGATCGGGGTCCGTGGCGACGTAAATGGTGTCGACCCCCTTGGCAGCGTCTCGTAGCTCCTTGATGACCTTCTTGCGAGCCGGAATCTCTTCGTAGTCCGGGGCGAACACGTCGTCGACGTCG
>JAAZYN010000068.1:0-5713 GCA_014239625.1 Myxococcales bacterium
CATCCTCTTCATCTGAACGAGTCGGTTCAGGTTGAACGTATGCATTGTCTAGACCGCCCCTAGCATATGCACCCGGGCCCTCTTGCCAAGCGGACGAAAGCTCGTTGACACCAGCCCACGCCCCCTGTATGGTCCGCGCCCGCAGCTCATTGCGACCTGTGTAACCACCTAAATCACAAACACTTTCCGGACTTCCAACCCTTGACCATGACCACCGCTCAAACCACCATGAATGACCTGCCGGACGACTTTGAAGACTTCGAGTCGCTCCTCGCAGAATACGAGGCCAAAAGCACCGCCAAAGAAGGCGAGATCGTTGAGGGCGTCATCATCGATATCGGCAAGGACTATGTCACTGTCGACATCGGATACAAGTCCGAAGGCCAGATCCCCATCGAGGAGTTCACGACCCACGAGGGTGAGCTCACCGTCGCCATGCAGCAGAAGGTCGACGTCTACCTGGAGGCCCAGGAGAACGAGCACGGCCAAGTCGAGCTCTCCAAGGAGAAGGCCGACAAGCTCAAGATCTGGGACGACATCAACGACGCCGTCGAGCGCGACGAGCTCGTTGAAGGTGTCATCACCGGTCGGGTCAAAGGTGGCCTCACCGTCGATATCGGTGTGAAGGCCTTCCTGCCTGGCTCGCAGGTCGACTTGCGGCCGGTGCGGAATCTGGAGAAGTACATCTCCGAGAGCTTCCAGTTCAAGGTCATCAAGTTCAACAAGCGTCGCGGGAACATCGTCCTGAGCCGCCGGGCCTTGCTCGAGAAAGAGCGCGAAGAGCTCAAGCGCAAGACGCTGGAGAACCTCGAAGTCGGTCAGACGATGCCGGGCATCGTCAAGAACATCACCGAGTACGGTTGCTTTGTTGATCTGGGCGGCATCGACGGCCTGCTCCACATCACGGACATGAGCTGGGGCCGCGTCAACCATCCGAGCGAAATGTTCGAGGTGGGCGACGAGGTCAACGTGATGGTCCTGAAATTCGATTCTCGGAGCGAGCGCGTCAGCCTGGGGCTCAAGCAGGTCTCCGAAGACCCATGGTTGGGCGTCCGCGAGCGCTACCGCGTTGGCGACCGCGTCAACGGCAAGGTCGTCAGCCTCACCGACTACGGCGCGTTCATCGAGCTCGAAGACGGGATCGAGGGCCTCATCCACATCTCTGAGATGAGCTGGACCAAGCGGCCCAAGCACCCCTCCAAGATGGTCAGCATCGGGGACATCGTCGAGACCGTCATCCTGGACATCGATATCGACAACAAGCGCATCTCGCTGGGCATGAAGCAGGTCGAGACGAACCCCTGGGAGCTCCTGCAGGAGCGCTACCCGGTGGGCTCGGTGGTTCGCGGCAAGATCCGCAACATCACCAACTTCGGCCTCTTCATCGGTATCGAAGAGGGCATCGACGGCCTCATCCACGTCAGCGACCTGGACTGGGGCAACCGCATCAAGAACCCGACCGAGCACTTCCAGAAGGGAGACGAGGTCGAGGCTGTTGTGCTTCACATCGACGTCGAAAAAGAGCGATTCAGCCTTGGCATCAAGCAGCTGAGCCGGGATCCCTGGGAGACGATCGAGGAGCGGTACCCGCTGGGCTCCGTCGTCGAGGGCAACGTCAACAAGATCCTCGACTTCGGGGCGATCGTACAGATCGACGCGGCGATCGAGGGCCTCATCCACATCTCCGAGCTCAGCTACGACAAGGTAGCTTCGGTCACCGATGTGGTGCGCGAGGGCGACACCGTCCGCGCCAAGGTCATCAGCCTCATCCCGGAGGAGCGCAAGATCGGCCTCTCGATGAAGCGCTTGAGCGAGGAGGAGGCTTCCGAAGAGTACTCCAACTACCTCCGCGAGCAGCGCGCTGAGCAGACCACCACGCTCGGTGAGGTGCTGGCCGAGAAGCTCTCGGGTATCGACGCGTCGGCCCTCCCTGAAGGCCCGGCGGACGAAGAGAGCGCTCCGGCGGAGAGCACGGACGGATCGGCGGCGAGCGAGTAACAGGCTCGGAATTTTTTCAGCATCGAGAGGCTCGATCCACCGCTGGTGGATCGAGCCTTTCGTTCGTTGAGCTCCCGACGCCGGGCCAGCGCAGGCGACTCGCCCCTTGTCTCCGGCCGATGGTTCGGCGGAGGGGGCTGGCCGCCTTGTCTTCGGCGCGATCGGACCGTTTGTCGAATGCGGCGTCACCCGACGCCGCCCCGTGTCACGCCTTTGAGCACTGCGCCTCCCCGGTTTCGCTCGAAGCGCCACGCCATGAGCCCCGACGGGTGTCGCTGAGCGGGCCCACGGGACCACCGCACGGCTGATGGCGTCACGAGTGCGCCCCCCGTGACCGCCGCTCCACGCAGCATTATCGATTTTCTACGCGTCCAGGCCCGGGCCCCCGGCCAGAAAAGAAACCCTTTTGTTTTAGCCGCCTGGTAGCGCGCAGCGGCCTATCGATCGGGTGAAATGAATCGTTTGCAGGCGCGGTGCGTCGATCCTGTTGTGGTCGGTTTGCTTGATCGCCCACTGGCGCGTTGTTATCGTAGAGACGTAGCCGCTGGAAAGGCCCCTGGACAGTGGAGGAAAACGATGAGACAGGTCTTCTGGGATCGACGCGAAGAGGTTCCCAACACTTCGTATGAAAGGCCCTACCTCCAACTTCCGAACCCGATGCATTACCTCCCCCAACCGGAGGAAGAGGCTTCGCCAGACGAAGACGACGCGCCTCGGGTCATCGTCATCGAGATCTAGCGCGACCCGCGTAGTCTCTCCGGGGGGCGGACCCGCTTCGTCCCCTGTTCGACCGCTAGTGGCTATGCTGCTGGCGGTTTTTGCGTGGGGGTCTGGAACGCTCTGGTCGAGCGCGGCGCGCGCCGATCGCGATGTCCGGCAGCTCAACGTCGGCGTCAGCGGAGGGTTTCAGCTCACGTCTCCAGACCTCGATCTGTTGGGAGATCGCACCAAGGTCGTCTCCCTGAGCGACGCCGGTTGGTTCAACCTGCACGCCGGTTATTCCCCCGTCGCGCCGTACCTGACGCTGGAGCTGAGCCTCTCGATCGTGCCACTGGGGACCGAAGAGGGTAACCGAACAGCTGTCGCCCTACCGGTCACGCTCGACGTCGTCGTCGCTCCGTTCACCGGGATCGCCGAACCGTTCTTTTCAATCGGCGCAGGCGTGAACGCGCTCATCGGCGGACAGCTCGGAACGGATGTCGATTTCCTCTTCGGAGCGGCGCTCGGACTGAGGATTCGCCCCATCGATGAGCTGGCCGTCCGGGTGGAGGTGCGCGTGGCTGTCTCGGACGCCGTGAGCGAGCCCCTGGCCGCCAGCCCCATCTTTGCTCTGGGCCTCGACTATCTGGCGTTGCCACTGGGACCCAGCGCGGGGCCGGAGAGCACCGTTGGCGACGAGCCAGACCCGGCGACTGGCGCCTGCGCCCCCGATGATACGGCCTGCAACGACAGCGACGGCGATGGGATATCCGACGCCAGCGATGCCTGCCCCGACGTCGTCGGTGACGCCTCCATGAGAGGCTGCCCTGACACCGACAAAGATGGCGTCGCAGACTTCGAAGATGACTGCCCGATCCACGTCGGCAGCCCACGGGCGAAGGGGTGCCCAGACCGCGACGGCGACGGGCTGCACGACGGACAGGACGCCTGCCCCGAAGATAGAGGCACCAAGGACCAACAGGGCTGCCCGGACCCCGAGGCGATGCGCATCGAAGATCTGGGCGAGTCCATGCCGGACATCGGCTTCAGGAAGAACTCCGCGAAGCTGCTGGCGAGCAGCGGCAAAGTCCTCGACAAGGTGATGACGCTGCTGACCTCCAACCCCAAGGTGAAGGTCGAGGTCAGGGTATGGACTTCGGGCAAGGGCAGCCGCAACAAACACCAGCAGCTGTCGGCGTCTCGAGCCTTCTCGGTGGTTCGCGCCCTTATCGAGCGCGGCATCGACGCCAACCGACTACGAGCTGCAGGTCAGGGCAAGGCCAAGAGAGGGAGCCGGGCGCGCGTCATCCTGCACCGTCTGGCCACGGTCCGTGTCCTGGAATAGTCAGCGCCACCCTCGAGTAGCCGCGATATCAGCGGCAGCCAGCCGCACGGCCCCCGCGATATCGGTCGCCAGGGCGCCCCGCCCGGCCCCGTCGAGCCCAACCCGCGTTCCGGCCCGCGCGTGAAGAAAGACCCCCAGTCGCGACGCGTCGTATGGAGCTAGGCCCTGCGCCCGGAGGCCCGCGATCACGCCCGACAGGACGTCACCCGAGCCGGCCACCGACAGGGCTGGCTCACCCGCCGGCACAATGGTGACCGGCGACCCGGGCTCCGCGACGAGGGAGGCTGCCCCCTTGAGCACGACCGTCGTACCCAGTCGATCCACGAGCCGCTGTGTCGACGTGATCCGGTCGCCCTGAATCTCACGCACCGAGCATCCCAGCAGCCGAGCTGCCTCCGCTGGGTGCGGCGTCACCACTGTGTCCGGCGGCAGCCGCCGCCGCGTGAGCGCCACCATGTTCAAGCCATCAGCGTCGACCACCAACGAACGACCGCTGCCGATAGCCAACTCCATCGCGTCCTGGCCATCACCGTCGTGGCCCAGACCCGGACCGACGACGAGCACGTCGGAGCGGCCATCGAGCTCACCGCTACCAGCGAGATCATGCATCATCAGCTCAGCCGGACGCACCACCTCAGAGTCCACTGATTGCGCTGAGCTCGGACGGTTCCAGGTCACCAAACCGGCACCGCTGCGAAGCGCACCCAGCGCCGCGAGGACAGCCGCGCCCTCCATCCCGCGGCGCCCGCCGACCACGCCGACATGACCGAACAGACCCTTGTGGCCGTCTCGGGGGCGCGGGGGAAGCAGCGCGGCGGCGGTAAGCTCGGTCAGCAGTCGCGCGATCGCCCCGACTGACTCCACCACCCTGCGCGGGAGCCCGATGGTCACGACCTGTACTTCGCCTGCGAACCCTGCTCCAGGCCACTGATGCAGGCCCACCTTAGAGATCCCGTAAGTCGCCGTGAGGTCGGCGCGGAAGACCACCCCGGAGACATCGCCGCTGTCGGCGCGTAAGCCGCTAGGGAGGTCGACAGCCACTCGGAAGGCCCTACTCTCGTTTGCCCAGCCGATGAGCGATCCGGCGAGACCATCCACCGGTCGACTGAGGCCGGTCCCCACCAGCGCGTCGACGATGACGTCGGCGTGGGCGAGCTTGGAGCGGACAGAGCTCGCGCCCCCAGAGAGCACCGCCCCTTGGCTGGCACCAACCCAGAGCCCGCGCGCCCACTCCGCGTCACCGCTGAGACGCGCCGGATCGCTGCTGCTTACGCACACCACGTCAGTCCAGCCGGCGTCCGACAGGTGTCGAGCCACGACGTAGCCATCGCCCCCGTTGTTGCCGCCACCACACAAGACGACGACCTTTCCGGGCGTGAGGCCCTGTCGCTGCAAGATCAGCCTCGCTGTCCCCGCGCCTGCCGCTTCCATCAGCACGCTGCCTGAGATCCCGACCTCGTGGATCGTCCGCCGGTCCATCTCGCGGACCTCCGCCGCACGCCCCACGAGCAGCGAGCCGTCCCGAGCTCTCACGCCGACGACTCGCGCATCAACGCGATCATCTCAGACACCGCAGCCCGCAACCCCACAAACACGGCGCGGGCGATAATGGAGTGCCCGATATTGAGCTCCTCGACGCCGTCGATCGCGCAAACAGCGCGCGTGTTCACG
>JAAZYN010000068.1:5723-10841 GCA_014239625.1 Myxococcales bacterium
CAGCCGCCACGTAGAGTCCAGCATCGCGCGCCAGGTTCACAGCGGAGGTCAGCCGCGCGAGCTGAGCAGAAGCTTCGCGCGCTCCAGGGGCCTCGGCGTACTCGCCGGTGTGGAACTCGACCGCACCCGCCTTCAGCGCGACAGACGCCTCGATCTGAGCAGGATCGGGGTCGATGAACATGCTCACGACGATACCCCCAGCACGCAGACGCTCACACACGGGCGCAAGCGCCGTCATGCGCCCGGCGACGTCCAGGCCAGCTTCGGTCGTCTGCTCCTCCCGACGCTCGGGAACCAACGTGACGATGTCCGGCCCCACCGACAAAGCGATGTCCGTCATCTCCTCGGTGGCGCCCATCTCGAGATTGAGCCTGGTCTGGACCGTCTGGCGCATGATCCGCAGATCGCGTTCCTGGATGTGACGCCGGTCTTCCCGCAAGTGAATCGTGATCTGATCGGCGCCGGCCAGTTCAGCCTCAGCCGCGGCATACACCGGGTCAGGATAGGGGGTGCCACGGGCCTGCCGGAGCGTGGCGACGTGGTCGACGTTCACACCCAACTTGATACGACGTGACGCCACGCTCAGGCTCCAATCTCGCGCGTCACGAGCTCCACCAGGTCGTCGGCGAGCTCGTCGATGCGCGCGGCGTGGTCACCCTCGATCATGACGCGGCACTTGTTCTCCGTGCCGCTGTAGCGCACGAGCAGCCGTCCTGAACCCGACAGCTGATCGTTGATCTGTGCGATCCGCTTGGCGACCGACGGGATCCCGTCCAGCGGGGGCTTGTCGCGAACCATCACGTTCTTGAGCACCTGCGGGACACGCTGCATCACCGACGCGAGCCGGGACAGCTTTATCCCTTGCTGCTTCATGATCCGCACAACGCTCAGGGCCGTGACCATCCCATCGCCGGTGGTGGCATGATCGAGCAGTATGATGTGACCGGACTGCTCACCACCCAGATCGAATCCGCCGCTGCGCATGCGCTCAACCACGTGACGATCACCCACGGCGGTGCGCTCGAGCGCGACGCCAAAAGTCGCCAGCGCGCGCTCGAGGCCCAGGTTGCTCATCACCGTCGCCACGACGGTGCCCTTGCTCAGCTCCTGGCGCTGCATCTTGTCCCGAGCCAGGATCGCCAAGATGGCGTCACCGTCGACGATGCCACCGTTCTCGTCGGCCAGAATGACCCGATCAGCGTCGCCATCCAGGGCGATGCCCACGTCGGCGTTGTGTTCCAATACGGCTTTGGCGACGTTACGAGGGTGCGTCGCCCCGCAGCGGGAATTGATGTTGGTGCCGTCGGGCCGATCATCAATTGCGATGACCTCGGCGCCGAGCTCGTACAAGACCTCTGGGGCGACCTTGTATGCGGCACCGTTGGAGCAGTCGACGACGATCTTGAGCCCGCTGAGCGACAGCTGCTTTGGCAACGTCGACTTGAGGTAGACAACGTATCGCCCGACAGCGTCTTCGACCCGGTACGCTCGTCCGATGTCAGCCCCGATCGCTCGCCGCGTCTCGAGCTCGGCCTGGTTCTCGACGAGTCGCTCGATCTCGATCTCGACCTCGTCTGGCAGCTTGAAGCCATCCCCCGCGAAGAACTTGAAGCCGTTGTCTTCGAATGCGTTGTGGGACGCGCTGATGACGACCCCTGCGTCGGCCCTCATTCCCGTGGTCATGAACGCGATCCCAGGGGTCGGCAGCACCCCAAGCTGCACAGCATCAACCCCCATCGCGCAGATGCCCGCCTGGAGCGCGGTCTCGAACATGTAATTGGACAGTCGGGTGTCCTTGCCGATGACAATCCGCGGCTTGGGATGATGGCTTCGGAACACGTGAGCGATGGCCTTTCCCACCGCCAACGCGAGCTCCGGTGTCATCGGGTGCTGGTTGGCTCGACCCCGAATTCCATCGGTTCCGAAGAGCTTTCGCGTGGTCTTACTCATGGGGCTGCAAGTAGCATATGGCAGCCCCAACCGCTACGGCGTCGTGCACCTCAGCGACCTCGTGAACCCGGACGATGTTCGCTCCCCTGGCGACAGAGATCGCGACGGAGGCGGCGGTGGCAGGCCCGCGTGCTTCAGGTGACTTGCCTGTGATCTCGCCGAGAAAGCGCTTCCTGCTGGTGCCGACCAGCACCGGGCTCCCCAACGCCACCAGCCGCGGCAGCTCACGGATGAGGGCGAGGTTGTGCGCGATGGTCTTGCCAAACCCGATCCCAGGATCCAACACCAACTGTGTCGGGCAGCCGCCCGCCGCGACAAACGCCTCACGTCGCTCGGCGAGATGCCCCACCACGTGAGTCACGACATCGTCGTCAGTGTAGGAGATGGCCTGCTGCATCGTCTTGGGCGCGGCCAAGGTGTGCATGGCTACGGCGGGCACCTGTTGCTCGACGATCAGCGGCAGCATCCCGGGGTCGAAGCGAAACGCGCTGATGTCATTGACCATGTCCGCTCCGGCCGAGAGCGCGGCGCGAGCGACCTCTGCGCAGGTCGTGTCGATAGAGATGGCCACATCGGACTCTGCACGTACCCGCTCAATGACTGGACGCACCCGATCGATTTGGTCGCGCGCGCTGACTGGGTCGGCGCCTGGTCGGGTGCTCTCGCCACCGATATCCAGGATGCGCGCGCCCTCGGCGACCATCCTCATGGCCTGGGCCACTGCGGCGCCGACCTCGAGAAACTGCCCGCCATCGCTAAACGAATCCGGGGTGACATTGAGCACCCCCATGATCAGCGCGGAGGTTCCGAACTCCAGCCGCCGGCCGTCGCTGAGCAGCAGTGGGCCCGGCACCTTCATCGACCCAGACGCAGGGCGAGCGAGCTCCGCTCACCTGCAGGCGCGACCGGGCGGTGCGATCGCCCGGACCTGACACCTGCCGGCGGTGGACACACCGAGGCTGGCAGACGGGTCAACTTCTGGTTCACGCCCGCCCCCCTAGTCCCCGCCGCAGCATCGACCGGAGCGCCCCCTCAGCTGAGGCGATCCCGCGTCGCGGGCTCGGGCATCTCCCCCCCCAGGGGCACAGCCGCCTCTTCCGATTCCGCCGGCTTGAGCGGGGCATCGGTGTCGGCGTTGGTCGACGTCGCCTGAGCGGCCTTGGCTTCGCGGTGAACGCGAATATCCTCGAGGGTCTTCATGTCGAGAGCCATGAGCGTCTCGACGTTCCCCAGGCTCTCGAACTCCAGTAACGCCTGCGCCAGATTCTCCAGCTGTTCGCGACGCTCCTGGACGGTCTTCTTCGCGAGATCATGCTGCTCGTTGAGAATCCGCCGGATCTCACTGTCCGCTTCGCTCTGCGTTTTCTGGCTGTATTCGCTCGCGCGGCCCATCTCCCGCCCCAGAAAGACCGAGCCTTGCTGGTTGTTGAGCGCGATGGGGCCGAGTCCGGACATACCCCACTCACACACCATGCGGCGGCGCAGACTCGGTGGCCCTCGCCCGGCTGCTGGGCGGGCTGCGGGATCAGTGGCCGTTGGTCGCGGTCGTCTTCGTGGACCATGGGCTACGCGATGTGTCCGCCGAGCGCGACGGCTCGCGGCGGATCGCCGGCGAGCTGGGGGTGCCTTTCGTCGAGCGCCGGGTCGATCTGAGCGGCGCCGCGGGGAACCTTCAGCAGAACGCTCGCCGAGCGCGGTACGCGGTGCTCGCCGAGGAGGCGCTCAAACGGTCGGCCCTGGTGTGCACGGGGCACACCAGGACCGATCAGGCGGAGACCGTGTTGGGGCGAATGGTGCGCGGCGCGGGGCTCCGAGGGCTCGCTGGCATTCGCGCCCGGGACGCCCTCAAGGTCCGGCCGCTGCTGGGTGTCGGCCGGGACGAGACCAGGGCGCTGGCGGGGCACTTCGTCGACGACCCGACGAACGCGGGGGACGCCTTTCTGCGTAACCGCTTACGTCACCGCGTGCTGCCCTTGTTACGCCTGGAGAACCCCAAGGCGGAGGAGGCGATGGCCGCGGTCGCGAGCGCTGTCGCTCACGAGCTGGAGCTCGTCGACGCGTTGGGCAGCGCGCTGACCGATCGCGCCGATCTCTCGGGCCTCCCTGTGGAGACGGCGGAGGCGGTCCTTCGGTGGCGGCTTCGTCGCGCTGCCACCCACGCCTTACCCCCGACGAGGAAGGCGGTGCGGGCCTTCGCGGAGAAGCTCGTGTCTTCGGCCACCGGCCGCTCGAGCCTCGGTCGTGGGATCGCGGGCGTCAGCCACGCTGGCGTCCCGGAGCTCGTCGCGGACGATGATCCGCGCACAACGCTTGTCGCGGAGCGCCCCGGTCATTATGTCTTCGAGCATGCGGCTCTGACCCTTGTGCGGGACAGTGGCCCAATGACCGCTGATCTGATCTCGTCCGATGGTTCGTCCTCGCTGCAGGACCCGGAGACCGCTTGGCTCGACCCCACCGCTATCACCTGGCCACTGACGTTTCGTCGCTGCCGATTGGGAGACCCGCCGGGGCAGCCTCGGCGTTGGCTCCTCCTGGATGGCGCCGGGAAGGTCTTGTGGGACCCCGGGGTTATGCCCGCGTGGACCGCGGAGGCGACACGTACGTTTCATCCGCCCAACGATCTGCGCGTCCAATTGACGATTTTCGCCCAACGACGCGATTTCTGAGGTTGTTACAAGTCTCCCGCCACTATAAAGATGGTCGGGTCCTGCATTCACTCGCTGACGGAAGCCTTATTTGAAGCCGAACAAGTCCATCAAGACCATCGCTCTCTGGATCTTTCTGATCGTGATCTTCTTTGCGATCTACCAGACGGTCTCACGCAGCGCGTCCGGCAAGCGACTGACGCTCTCCGAGTTCATCGAGCAGGCCATCCCATCGGCCAGCGACAAATCCCACCAGCGGATGGGGGACGTCCACGTCTACGGCGACACCATCGAGTACATGTTGCGCGCTTCCAGTCGCTCATCGGGCGAAGGTCTCGAGGGCGAGGGGCAGTGGTTCTACACGCGCGGCGACCTGACGATGCCGCTGAACTCCAAGGGCACCACGGTCATGGCGACGCTCTATCGTCGAAACATCAACGTGACCATTCACGACAACACCAAGCCGAAGGGGCTGAAGGGCTCGGAGTCGACGTTCTCCGAGTTTCTCGCGGAGATAAGCCGA
>JAAZYN010000690.1 GCA_014239625.1 Myxococcales bacterium
GCGCTCCCGACCGTCGCACCGACCATGGTGAGCTTCTTGTGCGCGATCAGCTCAGGATCGAACGCCGCTGCCCCAAAGTCCACGACCTTCACCAGATCGCGAGCTCCCTGTGGGACGATCACGATGTTGGCGGGCTTGAGGTCGCGGTGCAGGATCCCCACCTGATGCGCTTCGCTCATTCCCAACGCCACGTGCCTGATGACGTCAGCGACGTCCGCCAGCTCCATGACCTCCGGACGGTCGTCTCCACGGATCACGTCCGACCATGGTCGGCCATCGAGGAACTCGAGGACCATGTACTGCTGACCACCGGGCGTCACGCCGTAGTGTTCGAGGCGCACGATGTTTCGGTGACGGAGCTTGCTGATCGCGCGCGCCTCGCGCTTGAAACGATCGATGCGGCGCTGGCGGTCCTGCGGCTCCTGGTAGCCGGGCGTCTTGACGAGCTTGACCGCCCACCAGCGCCCGTCGCCGACCTCTTCGGCCCGATACACGGTCGCGGTCGATCCCTCGCCCAGGCGCTCGACGATGCGAAAACGGTCGTCGATGACCCGCCCTATTCGTGGATCTGCTTCCGGTGTCTCTGACTCCATCTCCCTCACCGCTACATCTTGACACTTCAGGTTCGACTTGGGTACGCCCGACCGATGACAACCACCGAACTTCACGACCGTGTCGCGATTGAACGCCCCCCCGAGACGCCAGCCGTCGCGGTGGTCAGGATGACCCGAGCAGACAAGCACAACGGGCTCGATGCCCCCATGTTTCAGGCGCTCATCGAGGCCGGCCTTCAGCTCCGCGCGGACCCAACGGTCCGAGCGGTGGTCCTGACCGGCGATGGGCCTAGTTTCTGTGCCGGGTTGGACTTCAAAGCGGTGATGGTCGGCGGTCCCCAGGTCCGAAACCTGCTGCTCGAGCGGCCCGCCGAGACTCCGGCCAACGTGGCGCAGCGCTGCGCGTGGGTGTGGCAAGAGGTGCCCGTGCCCGTCATCGCCGCGATTCGCGGCGTGGCCTACGGTGGCGGCTGCCAGATCGCCCTCGCGGCGGACATCCGGCTGGCGGCGCCGGACGTCAAGCTGAGCGTGATGGAGATCAAGTGGGGGCTCATCCCCGACATGTCGATCACCCAGACCCTGCTCCGCCTGGTGGGGCCCGATGTGGCCAAGGAGTTGATCTGGACCGGCCGAAGAGTGCCCGCTCCAGAGGCGGTCGAGTTGGGACTGCTGACGCGAGTCTGCGATGATCCGCTCGCTGAAGCCGTGGCGCTGGCGCAGCAGATCGCCACCAAGAACCCGATGGCGATCCGACACGGAAAGCGGTTGGTGAACGACGCACCCGCTCTCACCGTCGCGGCAGCGATGCTGCTCGAGACCGAGCTTCAGCTGGACCTCCTAGGGTCGAGCAATCAGCTCGAAGCGGTGGCGGCCAACTTTCAAAAGCGCTCCCCTCGTTTCGCAGATCCCGAGGCTTGACTCAGGGGTCGCGCCGCCATCCGAGACGCCCGCTCGATGCTCCGCGCGGACGCCCGCGAGTCGACACCGCCGAGCACACACAGCGTCAAACCCTTCGGTTTTCTGGACAGGTTGCGCCTCCGACCCGATCGATCGGGTCCCCAACCCCCGCTCCTGGAGTGCGAACATGACCCCAGACGACCTGACTCATCGCAAAGAACTCGAGATGGACCTCGAGCTCGCCCTGCAGACCCATCGTTCGATCTTCGAGTCCCTCCACAGCAAGGTCCGCGACGCGCGGGTAAACTGTCAGCGCCTGCGATCCGACTTCGCGAAGCAGCAGGGGCCGATCCGCGGAGGCGCTCACTACCGAAACCGGGGGCGCGCGGGGCGTTCGAGCGCGACGGTCGGCGTTGCCGCCGAGAGCCGGCGTACCGCGTAGCCCATCGAGGCCGTGGCCGGAACACCTCGCGCCGAACGGGTGACTGCGACAAGAACCCGCCTCAAGCCCGTACTCTCGTTACAACAGCCCACCCACCACTGCCCGGCGTCACGGGGCCGTCAAGTGAGCATGGACGGGACTTGCTGCATGGGTCATGGTGTGTGCCATGGCGCGTATCGCACCTGGAGCTAACGTCCTCGACCGCTACCTCGTCGTCACCCACGTCGAGGAGACCCCGGTCACCGACGTGTACAAGGCCCGCAATACGACGAGCGATGAGGAGGTGGTCCTCAAGATATTGAGGACCGGCCTCACCTCGGAGGTCAACCAGCGCTTCGAGCTCGAAGCCAGGCTGATGGCCCTGCTCACCCACCCCAGCTTCGTGCAGCTCCGAGCCTATGGCATGGTCGAGCAGAGCCCTTGCCTCGTCACCGAGTCCGTGGAAGGCGAAGACCTCGATCGGGCCCTCACCCGCGATGGAGCGATCGGCTGGGCCGACGCGGTCAAGTTGACCATCGGGCTGCTCAGCGGGATCGAGGTCATGCACCGCGCGCGCATCGTCCATTGCGACGTGGCTCCGACGAACATGATCATCACGCGGGAGGGGAGCCTCAAGCTGGCGAACCTGAAACTCGCCGTCATGCTCGATGAGCCGAGGGCGACGACGGACGCCCTCCCGCTCCTGGGCAACCCCGCCTATATCGCCCCGGAACGCGCCCTCGACAACCAGCGCGCTTCACCGCGAAGCGACATCTTCAGCCTTGGCGCCACGCTCTATCAGATGCTCGCGGGCCGCGTCCCCTTCGAGGCCCACACCCACCATCAACTCCGCACGGCGTTTTCGGAAGAAGCCGAGCCTCCGACCGCACCAGTCGGTTTCCCGGAGGTGCCGGCGGGTATCCAGG
>JAAZYN010000691.1 GCA_014239625.1 Myxococcales bacterium
TCCGACGCGAAACGCGCGGCTATCCTGGAGGCCGCTGCCGAGGCGTTCCGCAGGGGCGGCTTTCAAGGGACCTCGATGGACGAGGTGGCCGAGCTGGCGAACGTGAGCAAACGCACCGTCTACAACCACTTCACCAACAAAGATGCTCTCTTCGTGGCGGTCCTCGAGGCTACGCTGCTGGGCCACACGCGCGCTCCGTTGGTCTATTGTGCGACGCAGCCCCTGGCCGCCCAGCTCCGCGCGTTCGCCACCGACAAGATGCGCGGGGAGCTCACCCCCGAGTTCATGGGGCTTTTTCGCGCCATCGTCGGCGATTTTGCGCGCTCGCCCGAGCTGCTCAGGCAGGTCATGCCCAAGGTGATCTTGCAGGAGACGCAGCTCCTGGCCTGGCTGATGGCGGCGCACAGCGACCGACGGCTGACCATCCCCAACCCAGCCCGAGCGGCGCTCCAGTTCTTCGCGCTCCTCAAAGGCACCCTGTTCTACCCGGTGTTGATGGGCCTGCGCGCCCTCCCCACCCCCACCGAACAGGAGACGGAGATCGACGAAGCGATAGCGATGTTCGTCGGCCGTTACCGGGCCTGAGGCCACTGTCGCCCGGATGAGTCACGGCCAAACGGCTGCCACTGGCGGATACCCCGCGCCGACGGGAGCGTCGTCGCCGGGGTCGAGCACGACGCCTGGGCCACACGATGTCGTCCACCTCGTGCCCGTGCTCCGCCTACCAGGGCTTTGACTCCGGACTCGCTCCAAGCGCCGTGACAAAGTGCGCGGGTGGGCGTCCCGCGCGGAGAGTCGAGCGGCCTCGTCCCACCGGTCCGCTGAGCCGGGCTCCAGCACAGCCGGCCAGGGATCTCCCTACTTGGAGCCAGCTTTGCCCGCCCGGGATACCTTGAGCGAGGTCTTGGGGGTCGGCGCGTCACGGCCCTCCAGGGTCAGCTCACTGATCGCGTCCTGAAACCTGACGCGGGCGAGCATCTCTTTTTCCTGGTGGCTCACCACGTCGATGGTCGCCTTCTGGATGCGCTCGGAGATCTCCTTCATCTTCTTCTGAAGGTGCCGCAGCAGACCACCTCCCGCCTTGACCTCCTTGAGGCTGACGATCTGGGTGTGCAGCTCGTCCATTCGGGAGCGGTATTCCCCCATCCGGTCGCGCAGGCTCACCACCGCCCGCTTATGATCGACCATCTCCTGATGGATCTTCAAGATCCCCTTCATCTTGGTGGCGAACGCTTCGCTGACGTGCTGCGGCGCCCTGAGATACGCTCTGATGAGCTCGACCCCGACGTTCGAGCGCAGGCTCAGCGTTTTTTGCAGCGGGGTGGCCTGACGGATCGTCAGCTCCTTGGTCTCGCCGCGCTTGAGGGTCACCTCGAACATGTACGAGCGCCCGAGCCGATCGAAGACCGTGGGCGGCTTGACGAGCTTCCACCCCTTGGGGACGTTGTGCCGGACGTAGACCTTGGCGTTGGTGTGGAGCCGATTGGTGATGTTGAGCGTGGTGGTCCGCGTGTGTTGGATCTCGGCCGTCAAGACACCCCGCTGCAAGGTGACCAGCTTGCTGATCAGATCGCCCGTGCTGCCCCGTCGGTCCACGACGATCTGGCGGTCCAGAGCATACGGTACGATAGCGGTAGAGCCCGGCGGGATGGGCTCCGCCATGCCCTCGCCGATGAAACGGCCCTTTCCGTAGACCGTGACCGGTCCGGTCTCCAGAGTCGAATCGGTGGGGTTCTTGAACCGGATCGACTTGAAGGCGTAGCGCTTGTTTCCGCGCTTACCATCGGCCATGTACAGGTACACCGCCTCCCCCCGCGTGTCGGTGTCCAGGATCGACACCATCGCGCTGGTGCCGCGAGCGACCGTCAGCTTGGATTCCGACAGAAAGTGGCTCTCGCCGACGGGCGCGGCGTCCTTATCGTCGGCCCCCGCCGACGTCCGCTTCGCCGCGGCGGCGACGTTGGGCGCCGGCTCGTTGACGATCCGAACCCCAGCACGCCGGCCGCTGATGAACCCACGACCCGAGACGCGGAGTCGACCAGGCGCTACCCCGCGCTTGATGAGCTGGTTGCGCAAGTTGTTGGCTCGAGACAGGGACTTCGCGCGACCGTCGCGCTCCCCACGATCGGCGAAGCCTTCGATGGTCACCCGCCCCCTCGTGTTCTTGAGCTGAGCCGCTAAAACGGCGACCTTCCGCTCAACAGCCCGCTTCTTTTTGTCCGCCTCCCTCCTCGCCGCCGCTTGGGCCCGCCGGCGTAGCGCCTTGGCCTTGCGCTGGCGTTTGTAGTAATCGGGCGTGGGCTTGGCAAGACGGCCTGCCACGGTGCCTCGCCGCGCGCTCTTGCGGGCCCGACTCCGGGCCGTGCGTGACGGCCGCTGCTTCGCGCGGGTGGTGGTGGTATCCTCAGCGGCGGGCTCCGCAGGTGCCGGGGGACGATAGCCAGGGTGGCCGGCGGGTTTCGGGATCTCGGCCTCGGCCAACTCGAACGCGACCTTCTTGCCGTCGCCGGCCCCGTAGGTCGCGCCACCCCGCGGCGGGGCCACGGCGAAGCGCCGCTCGCTCTCGAGGGTCTCGCGATAGACGTTGCGCACCGAACGCAGGTCGTACTTGAAGCTCATCGCCGAGCTCGAGCCCACGCCGACGCGGACCTTGTTCCAGTCCTCGCCGGACGTGTTGTCGACGATCGCCCAGCCCTGAACCTTGACGGTGCCGTCATCACCGAGGACCAGACGATAGCTTGGCTTCCACGCCGGAGCCTCGGTGATGTAGGTGAGGATCACCTCGCGTTTCGGTCCGG
>JAAZYN010000692.1 GCA_014239625.1 Myxococcales bacterium
AGAGCAAGCCGATGGCGGCGCCCTCGGCAGCCAGAACGCCACCAAGGGCGACCTGGGCCGAGATTGGTCGGAGGACGACGAAAATGCTGAAGGCAAGACCCGAAAAGGAGTGTTCGTGGGCAACGATGCCTATCCGGAAAAACCGCTGAACGCCGCGGTCGCCGACGCTCGGAACACGGCGGCGACCATGGCGGGAAAGGGCTTCCAGACCACCATTCGAACCAACCTGCGGGTCCCTGCGATGAGGCGGGCATTTCACGGGGTCACCGAGGGGCTCGAGGCCGGCGACGAGGCCGTCATCTTCTTCGCTGGGCACGGGCTGCGCGGCTCCTTGCTCGGGATCGAGACGGACTTCGTCTCCGAGGGTTTCCTGCCCACGGGCGTGGTGACCGGTCTGAGTCGAAAAGCGCTGGCCAAAGGGATCCGGCTGCAGGTCTATCTGGATGCCTGCCAGGCGGGGCTGCTCGTGGACGCGGTCAACGACGAGCGGGCTGGCGTCGCCATCGAACGCTCACACAGCGACGCCCGCGTAGAGGGGCTAGTCAGCCTTGCCGCTACCATTCGCCGGGCTTCGCAGGGTCTGCAGGAGCCTGACGCCTCCTATCGATCTGACAGCGGTGGCGACACCGATCGGGAGGAAACACGCGGGTTCGTGCGCCCTGCTACCGACGACGGTGAGTCTACCCGCGGCGCGCAGTCGTGGGGTGTGGACCGCACGGTTGCCCACAACGCGGAGAGGATCGGGACCTGGACCAAGACCTACGAGGAACACACGGGAGGCGATTCGGCGTTCGCAACGATGGTGAAGGCGACCGCGGGCCAGGAGTTCCAGGACCGCTGCGAGCGTCTCGAGGCGGTGACGCGCAAGGCAGCGGACAAGTTAGCGGTCAAGATACGTCGCCGCTCCGGCAGGCCGGATTAGTCCAATGCCTGGGCTGGCATTGTCTACCCTTTGCCGATATCCAGCCGCCACGCTTGGGGAACGAACCGCCGGACGGCCTCTCCCGCGAGATCGAGCCAGGCCTCGGCGTTGTCCAGGATCCAACTGTCGCTCGATACCGCCACGTCGGGGGCCTGGGCGATTTCGCTGTCGGTCCGATCCGTGAGACGTGCCGTCCAGTCCCAACCTTGGTCTTGCCCGTAGGTCTCGATGCTGGCGCGCAGTCGGCCGCTGTTGGAGACGGCACGGTCGAGACACCACTCGCAGGGGCTCGCCCCCAACTCGCTCACCGTTCGGCCCAGCAGCTCGATGGCGCGTTCGGTCTGGGCGACCCGCTTGTAGCTGCCGCTGACCCGTGACAGGTCCCGCAAGACCTCGTCTCGGCCACTGATGACGAGCGCTCCCGACAGTGCTGCCTCCATGGTCCATGAGCCGCTTCACGGTGGTGCCCAACATGTGAGGTCTCCGCCGAACGCCGATTCCGTAGTCCTACGCGGAGAGGCGAGCCCCGTACGCCACGGTCTCGTAGCGAAGCTCAACCTGGCCGGACTCTGCGTGCGCCTCGAACAGCTGGCGCGCCGCGGCACACATAGGCTCAAACTCGGGGTGGATCGCCCCTGGCATATACGACGACTGCAGCCGCCCGAGCAAGCCCTCGCCATCGAGCGTTTGGGCGTGCTCGAAGCGCTGCGGCTCAGGCACCCCCTCGAACAACCGTCCGAGGTCGTCGTGGTTGGCGTAGGACGTCCCGACCCGCGCGTAGTCGATCCCCCACCGTCGGATGAACCCCTCGTACGCCTCCGCGAACCGCGTGCCGGCGCTCTGGCGGTTGTTCCACACCATCGCCGCCCAGCCTCCCGGTCGGAGAATCCGGCGGCACTCCGCCGCGAAGGCCACGGGGTCGAACCAGTGGAATGCCTGGGCCGCGACGACCCCGTCCACCGAGGCGTCCGCGAGCCCGGTGGCCTCCGCCGCGCCGTCGCACACGCGCAGCGACCCCTCGCGCCGCTCGTCCGCGCTGCAAGCCTGGAGCGCCTCGCGCATGGGCGCGTTGGGTTCGACCGCCACGACCCTCACCCCGCTCACGAGCAGCTGCCGGGTGAACACGCCGGTCCCCGCGCCCACGTCCGCGACCAACTGCGTCGGAGAGAGTTCGAAGGCGGTTCGCATCCAGCGGAGCAACGCCGGCGGATAGTCGGGACGCGTCGCCTGGTACGCCCCCACGCGATCCGAGAATCGTCGCGTCGCGTCCCCACGCCCACCGTCTCCTGCTGGCTCGGTGCCGCCCATATCGCCAGTGTGCCAGACCCTTCACACCGCTGCACCAGGCATCGACGACGGTGCCCGACGGCGACGCGCCGGGCGCCGATGCCGGACGCTCCGCCACGCCGCGCTCAGGAGATGAACTTCAGATAGACGGAGACCGAAGATGTCTGAGCCTCCCGACTACGACATCTACCAGCTGGACGTCGCCTCCCGGCGGACCACGCCGCTGCTCACCGGTCCGAGTCAACCCAGAAATCAACGGGTCGTGCTTCCGTGCCCATCAGGATTTCCGGAACCCGCACGCTCAAGCGTCATTGTTGACGGAGTATCTCCTTGTAGGCCTCGGCCTGCCGCTGATAGGACTTGGCAGCGCGTTCGAGCATTTCCACCTTCTCCGGCGGGTACGGCTGCTTGTCGTCGCCCTTGCCGATCCAGGTACACTCCAAACCCGAATCCGGCAGTTCCAGTTCCTTCCAGAGCAAGCCAAGAGCCTGCCGGCACTCGTTCCAAGTGTGGCCTTTGAGCGACCAAGCGCTCCAGCAGAAGCCCTCCGCCACCTCAGGACGGAACCTCAAGTTGGAGTGCGCGTGGC
>JAAZYN010000693.1 GCA_014239625.1 Myxococcales bacterium
CGTATCACCTACCCCTCCTCGGTTTCGCTCGAACTCTGGTGAGAAATGCGGGTTAGGTTGGAGGCTCAGCCCTCGAGCTGGCCGCCTGGTGTGGTCGGTGAACCCGAGCCGGACCAACCTCCGAGCGCGGTGCATCGCCCGGGTCAAGACCCGGACACAGTCGTCGAGGAGAGCGGAGTCCGTGGGTGGGTGGATGTTCGCCTCGGTCACCGTGCAATCGCCGCGCATCTTGGAGCCCTGCTCGATGCCCCGGTCTTGAGCGACCTTCAACAGTAGCCGGTTCACCGCCTCGAGCGTCTCCGGCCGAACCTTCTTGATGTTTCGCTGCAGCGTCTTGGCGCTCGGCACGCTGTCCGCGATACCAAGGCCGCAGAAGCTCCCGTACGTCGCTGATCCCGTACGTCGCTGAGTCGTGAAGGTGGAAGTTCAGCTGCTTGTAGCTGAAACCGTTGAGCTGCTTGACCAACAGCGCCCGCAGAACGAAGTCACCGGATAGTCCCTTGCGGCCGGTTTCGGGGTTCTCCACTCCCGCGATGAGGTCGCCGTGAACGAGCCTTGCGGTCTCACCCACCTCGTTCAACAGTTCGCTCATCGCCACCAGCTCGCGAGCGTGCTCGTGGTTCACTGGCTGGAAGACAAGCCCACGCTGGGGGAGCACCGTCAGCGCTTTGGATCCGCCGGTTGCAGCCGAAGGGCCCTGAAATATCCGGATCAGTGTCCTGACCGGCCGCCTCAGCGCGGAGCTGTCGCCGACGTCAGCGCGTCCTTGAACGCATAGTAGTGTTTGAGCACAGCCCGCACATAGCCCTCCGTGCCCTGGTAGGGAATCCCGCCCTTCTTGGCCACCGCGCCGCTTCCTGCATGGTAGGCGCTGAGCACCTTGACCATGTCGCCGCCATGTTTGTTTGCCAGGTGACGCAGCAGCCGGGTCCCACCGAAGATGTTCTGCCGGGGATCAAAGGCGTCGGTCACGCCCATGGCCCGTGCCGTCCCCGGCATCAGCTGCATGAGCCCCTGCGCCCCGACCGGGCTGACGGCGGTGTACTTGAAGGCGCTCTCGACGCGCATCACGCCCTTGATGAAGGGCAACGGGATGCGGTAGCGGTCAGCCGCCTCCCGGATGTACGCGTCGTAAAGGTTTACGCGCTCCTTGAGAGAGCGCTTGTCCGTGACGGCCCGCGGCAGACCCGCGACCGAGGGCTTGAAGCCAGCGCCGCTGCGCGTAGACGCCCGGCCCGAGGCGGACTTGCCGCTGCCCGCCGCGAACTTCATCGCCAAGCGGCAGCGGTGCCCTTTCTTCTTCACATTGGTGAACCAGGTTCGCCCCGTCCGGTCCTTGCAGACGTACATGTTCGCCGACGCGCTCGACGTGAGGGGCCCGAGGAGCATGCCGATGCATGCGATTGCGGCGAATCCGGTGGTGATGTTCATGCGTTCCACGCGTCCGACTATATCCCGGTCACCCACACTGAGCGACAAATCTGCCAACCACCGGCAGAGGTCGGATGTTCCCGGGCCGAAAAAAGTCGCTCGCAACCAGCGTTGAGCTGCAGTACCTACTTCGTCGGCCCCCTCCTGCCGGCCCTCGAGGTAAAAAGCATATGCGAAGTGCCCGTCAGTTTTTCAAACCATTGGCTATCGGTGCTCCTGCGCCGCTGCTGGACATCCCGTTCCGCCCGTCTCGGATGATCCACTTCTTCGATCCCTCCAACCCAAAGATGGCAGCCAAGGTGCCGTCCCTCGCGAAGCGGTGCGACATCCTGCTCGGCAACCTGGAGGACGCCGTCGCCTCCGATCGCAAGGTGGCGGCCCGTGAGGGCTTCATCGACGTCGCGCGGAGCACCGACTTCGGCAGCTGCCAACTGTGGACCCGCGTCAACAGCCTCGACAGCCCCTGGCTGCTCGACGACATCTCTCACATCGTGGCCGCGGTGGGTGACCGCCTCGACGTCATCATGATCCCCAAGGTGGAGGGTCCCTGGGACATCCACTTTGTGGATCGATTGTTGGCGCTGCTCGAAGCGAAACACAACGTGACCAAACCGATCCTGGTCCACGCCATCCTCGAGACGGCGCTGGGTGTGGCCAACGTCGAGGCGATCTGCGCCGCCAGCCCGCGCATGCAGGGGCTGAGCCTGGGACCCGCAGACCTGGCCGCCTCGCGCCGCATGAAGACCACCCGCGTGGGCGGCGGACACCCCAGCTACCTGGTCCGGGCCGACCCCGACCCGGCCGCTCCGCAGGCACACCGCCCCAGCGCCCAGCAGGACCTCTGGCACTACACCCTGGCCCGCATGGTCGACGCCTGCGTGGCCCATGGGATCCTGCCCTTCTACGGCCCCTTCGGAGATATCCGCGACACGGTGGCCTGCGAAGACCAGTTTCGCAACGCCTTCCTCCTCGGCTGCGTCGGCGCCTGGTCCCTCCACCCGGTGCAGATCGAGCTCGCCCGAAAGGTGTTCAGCCCACCGATCGACGAAGTGCTCTGGGCCAAGCGCGTGATCGACGCCATGGGCGACGGCACCGGCGCGGTCATGCTCGACGGCAAGATGCAGGACGACGCCACGGTCAAGCAGTGTCGCGTAGTCGTCGGGTTGGCGCGGATGCTCGCGGAAACCGACGAGGCACTGAGCGCCGCCTATGGCTTCGACGCGCCGCCGCAGGTCAGCCCAAGGGACGACGCGGGAGTCAGCGCCGCGGATCCGCCGGTTGCAGCCGAAGGGCCATGAAACATCCGGGCCAGCCCGGATGTTTCATGGAACTTCGAGCGAAACCAAGGAGGCGTAGTGCTGCCGG
>JAAZYN010000694.1 GCA_014239625.1 Myxococcales bacterium
CGACGCCGATCGCTCGCCAATATCGAGCCGGATGCAAACGAACACTGGGAATAGCTATAACTAACTGACGAACTTGTGTCCTGCGTAGAACGTTAGTCCGCTGGGCTGGCCGGTCAGGCCTTGCGGATGCGACCTCGACCCAGCTTGAACGCGTTCTTGTTGGTGATGGGCTCCGTGCTGGCGGAGACCACCGAATTGGCGGCCATCGACGGGTCGCCGGTGTAGTTGAAGTAGGCGCACGTCACGCCCTTCAGCATCCTGTCGGACACCAGCGCCACAGCGTTGAACTCGCCACCCCAGTCACCCGACGGGTCGCCGGCGGGGGCGCTGCCCTGCCGCTCGATCACGACGTCGTCGCCGTCCTCCACGCCCGCCGCAGCGGCGTCCTCGGGGTGGATCTCCAGCCAGTTCGCGGGGAAGCAGCTGTGGCGGAAGGGCACCCGCAGGTCCTCCACCATGGAGCTCCACACCGTCGAGTGGCGGCGGTTGAGCACCCACACCTCGCCGTCCCGAGGGGCCAGCTCGTCTTGCCGCGCGGTGACGCCGGACCACGGCGCCCAGATCATGTGGGCGCGCCCGGACGCGGTGCTGAAGCCCAGGCCCGCGTCGGCGTCATGATAGCGTGTGGTCTCCCGCAGCTCGCCGCCCTCGTATCTCAGGGGACACTGAAGGCCGGTCGTACCCGTCTCGCGGAGCACCTGGCGGGCGCTAAGGCGATTGTCGGCGGCGTACTCCAGCAGGGCGCGATAGGCGTGTGGTCCCGAGGAGCGCAGCCCTGCCTCCTCGAACAGCTCCACCGTGTTCGTCCACTTGAACCCGTCGTAGCCCATCTTCTGCGCGACCTCGGCCACGATCTGCCAATCGGGTCGCGCCTCGCCGGGGGGGTCCGCCAGCTTGGGGTACAGCCGCAGGCGACGCTCGCCCTGCATTCGCGTGAAGGTGTCCTCACCCCAGCCCGCAGCCGGGAGCACCAGATCGGCCAGCTCCGTCAGCCGCTGCGGATACAGATCCTGCTGCACCAGCACCATCCCACCGTCGATGGCGCGCTGCGCCCAGTTCTGCAGCACAGCGTCGACGTCCAACGCGCCCCCACCGCCCGGAAAGGCCTCCGCCATGGTCAGCGGAGCCCCCGTTCCGCGGGTGAGGTCGCCGACCGCGTCGAAGAGCACGCCGGCGCCCGCGGAGCCCCCGCCCGCCCAGGTGCAGCCGATGACCCACATGAACGTCAGCTCACCCTCCAGCACCCACCGGTCCAGGTTGAGCCCGATGGGGTTCCCCGCGAAGTTGTGCGGCGAGAGGTGCTCGGGATAGGGCGCCGCCTTGATCATGCCTCGCTGGTGACCTCCGGCTCGGGAGATGACCCGTCCCGGGCGGTTCCCTGCGCCGACGAGGAGCCCCAGGCTGGCCAGCGAGCCGGTGTTTGGATAGTTGTGGCTCCAGTAGTTGCCCTTCTCCAGCATGAGCGACGTCTTGGGGCGGGTGCCGTCGGCCGCTGGCTCCGCCATACGTCGCGCCGCTTCGACGATGTCGTCCGCGGTCACGCCGCAGATGGCTGCGGCGACCTCCGGTGTGGCGTTGTCGTCGGCGAGGAGTTTGGCGATGTAGCTCTCGACCGAGACCGAGAAGCGCTTGCGCCGCCAGTTGGACGCCGCCCCGAGAATGTCCGAGCTGCTCGCCACCCACTCGTCGAGAAAGTCCTGGTCGTGCCAGCCGTTCTCCGCGATCACCCGGGCCAGCGCGTTGTGCAGCGCCGTGTCGGTTCCCGGCCGCACCTGAAGGAACATGCCACCACTGGCCAGCGCATGGTCGGCCGTCGCGTCGCGCCGCGGGTTGACCACGATGAGCTTGTCGGCGCCGTTGGCCCACTGCGAGAACAGCACCCCGTGGGCGTCATACAGCGACACGCCGGAGCAGAAGAGCACCTCGGCGTCCTTCCAGTCCTGGTAGGACGCCGAGAACACGTTGATGCCGGCGTCCGAGAGACCGGGTGTGTCCGAACCCTCGGCGGCCTTGTCGTGGGGTGCCCAGCACGGCGTGTGCACCGCGTCGAAGGCCAGCTTGGTGATGGCGTAGGTGTTCTCGTAGAACTGGTACGAGTAGGTCTTCATCCCCCACGCCAGGGGCCCCTGGCGAGTCAGGTTGGCGTTGTCGGGCGGATCGAGGACGAACTTCGAATAGCCGGCCACGAGATCGGTGGCGTCGGGCCAGCTGATGGGCACCAGCTCGTCGCCGATGCGGAGCAGCGGCTCGGCCAGGCGCTCAGAGGTCGGGGTCTCCGGGTTGTAGAGCCGTTGGGCCAACGACGCGCCGATGGTGTGGTCGCCACCGACGTTCACCACGGTCGCGTCGGCGTCGGGCATCACCACGATGTGATGCGGGACACCGTCGATGGTGACCCGGTTGTACATCTGAGGCGAGATCCACGGACCGAACACAGCGACCGGGTAGTTCACTCCGGGGGCGTTGTATTGCGCCTCCTCCAGGCCGCACCGATCCTCGACCGGCCAGTCGTAGACCTTGTATCCGCAGCCGACCACGCAGTGCGCGCACGCGGTGGTCTGGACCCGCGCGTTGGGGGGAGGCAGGACCAGCTCGGGGGCCTTCACGGTCTCGGTGGGCTCGGGGCACGCCGTGGTCGTGCTCGCGGCCACGGCGGCCACGGAACCGGCCGCCCCGAACACCAGAAGCTTCGAGCCACCGAACAGGGCGTAGCCGATCAAAGCCAGCGGTGCGGCGTACAACCCGATCTGGGACGGGACCCCGGCAACGGAGGCATAACCCATCGATTC
>JAAZYN010000695.1 GCA_014239625.1 Myxococcales bacterium
TGCGGCCTCGCGTCTTGGCAGGGGCCGAACCGCTGGCGGAGTGAGACCGCGAACTTTCCATACGGGGCACTAGCACTAGCTCATGAACGTGAACACCCGCATCGCGACCGTAGCCTTGTTCTGTTGCGCCCTGGGTGTGGGCGGCGGCGTGGCCTGGTTTCACGCGACGGCGGCGGGCACGGTGGATGTGCCGGCGTTGGAGCTGCGGACGGTGAGGCCGCTGGGCCCCTTGGTCGCCCTGGACAGCTCCCGTTTCGTGCCTGAGGCGCCCACCGTGGCTGCGGCCGCCGAGGTTGCGCCGGCGCCGGTCGCCACAGCGGTGGTCGCGGAGGTGGATTCGGCGTCCTCTGACCCGGCGACGGCGGCTCCTCCAGGGGCTCCCTCGGAGCCGGCGGCGCTGGCGATCTAGGGGGGGCCTCTCGACGCGCCGTCGGTCGCGGCGCTGGCCACCGATGGGGAGGTCAAGGCGGCGTATGGCGCGGGTCAGGCGCCGGTCTTTGTGGACGCCGACGGTCTCACCGGGGCAGGGCGGGTGGCGCGGTCGTGGTTGGCGGAGGCTCGCTTTCACGGGCTGACGGACATGGCGCGCGCCTATGAGACGGAGATCGTCGGGGCGCAGCCGCTGGAGCCGGCGCACCTGGAGGCGTTGTTGGCGTCCCAGCTGGCGCGGATGGCGTCGAACCTGGCGGCGGTCCCGCGGGCGGCCCCGCTGCTGGAGGACAAAAAGACGGGGGCGTATGTGTCGCCGGACACGCTGTGGCAGGGCGCGCCTCGGGTGCAGCCGACGGCGGGGGCCGTGCGCAACCTGCTGGAGGCCGCCAGGGATGGGGGCTCGTTGGGGGCCTACCTGAGGGCGTTGGAGCCTCGTCATCCCCAGTACCGTCGGCTGGTCGAGGCGGCGAAGCGTTATGCGGAGGAGATCTGCTCCAAGGGGGAGTGGGGGACGGTGTTCGTCCCCAAAAAGAGCCTGGGCAAGAAGTGGCGCGACGCGGCTGCGATCACGCGGGTTCAGGAGCGGCTGGCCTTCGAGGGGTACCTCTCGGGGGCGCCCACGGGGGTCTACGACGACGCCCTGGAGGAGGCGTTGAAGGCGTTCCAGGGTGGCAACAACTTGAAGCCGGTGGGTCGGCTCAACCGCCCCACGGCCCGAACGCTGAACATCCCGTGTGCGCGTCGGGTGCGGGTCTTGGCGCTGAACGCCAACCGTTGGCGTCACACGGCGCTGACGGCGGCGCACGCGACCTACGTCCACGTGAACGTGCCTGGGTTTGCGCTCAGTTACGTCCGTGATGGCAAGCCGCGCGCCCGCCAGCGCGTGATCGTGGGCAAGGGTCACTCCTGGTACAGCGCGGCGAAGAAGCGCCGGATCTATCGCAACGCCACGCCGGTGCTGTCGGACATCATCCAGTCGATCATCTTCAACCCCAGCTGGACCTTGCCGACCCGTGTCATCCTCAACGAGGTCAAGCCGAACCTGGAGAAAGACCCGGAGTATCTGGAGAAGAAGGGCTACGTGCAGCGCAAGCGCGCGGACGGCCGCGAGAGCATCGTGCAGCTGCCGAGCAAGAACAACGCGTTGGGCGACGTGAAGTTCTACTTCCCCAACTCCGAGAGTATCTACCTCCACGACACCAACCGTCGCGGTTTGTTCATGCGGGCGCGGCGGGATTTCAGCCACGGGTGCGTGCGGGTGCACAAGGCGGTGGAGTTCGCGACGGAGTTGATCAAAGACGACTTGAACGCGAAGGGAGAGACGTACAAGGGCGGGCTGAAGTCTCTGGCGGCGCGGAACAACACGGTGCGGTTCCCGCTGCATCAGCCCGTGCCGGTGTTCTTGGAGTACTACACGGCCACGGTGGAAGAGGACGGCGCGGTGACCTTTCACCCCGACGTCTACGACTATGACTACGCGGCGCTGGTCAAGCCCATCGGCAAGCGTCTGCCGGTGTGGCCGCCGGGGACCTGACAGGCGGGCTCGGCTGGAGTTGGCGGGGGTGCGGCCGCGGCGCGGCGGTGAGTCGTGGTCGAGCCGCCGCCGCGGGGGGCTGGGTGCGGGGCGAGGGGAGGGGCGCCGGGGCTCGCCGGGCGGCCGCTGTCGAAGGGAACGCCGCGCACCTGGCGGGGGTTCGACGGTGAGCTCGCGGGGGGCTGGGGGCGGTCGACCCTGAGAGCGGGTTGATACCTACTGCGTATCTCTTCCGGTTGATCAATAGCCTGTTCCTATCACAGGCATTGGAACAAACGACTTCACTGTGTGGGCGGAGGTGACGAGGGTTGGAGCGGATGGAGTCGGTCAGAGTGGTTGGCCGCGTCGCGAGGAGGCGCTCGGTGTGTGGCTCCTCTCGCCCGGCGCCCTGACTCTCAACTCGAAATACGTGTGAGGAGGCATGATGAAGTCGATGAGCGTGGTCCCTGCAGTCACTTTCAAGACGCGTGTGCGGGATGTCTCGGTGGGGGGTGACAACCCGTACAGGTGGTGCGATCGGACGACCCAGGAGTTGTTCGCGGGCAAGCGCGTGGTGTTGTTCGCCTTGCCGGGGGCGTTCACGCCGACCTGTTCGTCCGATCACCTCCCGGGTTATGAGGCGCGGGTTGGGGATCTGAGGGCGGCGGGGGTGGACGAGGTGATGTGTCTGTCGGTCAATGACGCCTTCACGATGAACCGGTGGGGTCGCGCGTTGAACGTCGAGGGCGTCACGCTGCTGCCCGACGGCAATGGTGAGTTCACGCGTAAGATGGGGATGTTGGTGGACAAGTCCAACCTGGGCTTCGGGTACCGCTCCTGGCGC
>JAAZYN010000696.1:0-2466 GCA_014239625.1 Myxococcales bacterium
TCGACGATGAGACACGCGGGTGGCTCGACCGCGCCACCGCGCCCATCTGACCGACCCAAGACCCACGGAGAACCATGTCACTACAAGACGAATTCAACGAGGCGATGGCCCGCGCGGACGCCATGCCCACGCAGCCGACCAACGTGCAGCTGGACCTTTACGGGCTCTTCAAGCAGAGCCAGTCGGGCGACGTGACCACCGACAAGCCGAGCCTCGCCAACATCCGGGCCCGGGCCAAATGGGACGCCTGGAACAAGCGAAAGGGGCTGAGCGCCGAGGAGGCCATGGAGGCCTACATCGACTACGTCGACGAGCTGGAGTAGATCCACTGCCTCGAAGACGGCCAGCCGGCGGTCGATGGGGGCGAGGGTGATGGTCTCGAAGCCCAGGAGGTCGCGCTCTCCTCCCTCGGGGGTCTCCACCTCGCGCACGACCACCAGGTTTTCGATCCGAATCCCGTACGCGCCCACCTTGTAATAACCGGGCTCGTTGCTGATGATCATGCCGGGCTCGAGGGCCACCGTGTTGACCGACTTGGAGATGCGATGGGGCCCTTCGTGGACGCACAGGTAGCTCCCCACCCCATGCCCCGTGCCGTGGTCGTAGTCCAACCCCGCCTCCCACAGGGGGGTGCGCGCGAGGATGTCCAGGTGCGCCCCGGTGGTCCCCGTCGGAAACCGCGCCGTGGCCAAGGCGATGTGCCCCTTGAGCACCCGGGTGAAGCGGTCGCGCATCTCGTCGGTGGGCACCCCCACGATCACCGTGCGCGTGATGTCCGTCGTCCCGTCCAGATATTGTCCGCCCGAGTCGACGAGATAGAGCTCGCCCGCGTTCAGCGCTCGGTTGGACTCCTCACTGACGCGGTAGTGAACGATCGCGCCGTTGGGCCCGGCCCCCGAGATCGTCTCGAAGCTGAGGTCCAACAGGGCGTCGCTCTCTTCCCGGAAGGCGCGGAGCTGGTCGGCGGCGTCTCGCTCGGTCAGGCCGCCTCGCGGTGCGCGTTGGTCGAGCCAGGCCAGAAACTTGGACACCGCGGCGCCGTCGCGCCGGTGGGCCTCTCGGGTGCCCTCCAACTCCACCTCGTTTTTTCGCGCCTTGGGCAGCAGCGTCGGGTCCTGGTCTTCGACGATCTGTTCGGCGTCCAGCCGGTCGGCGATCCACCGCGGCGCGCTCGCCGGGTCCAGCAGCACCTTGTGGTCGGAGGCCGTGAGCGCCGCCAGCGCCTCGGCGAGAGCGTCGGGGGCGGCCACCGCGACCTCGTCGCCCAGATGCCTGGTCACGTCCTCGGTGACCTTGCGCGGGTCCACGAACAGCGTGCAGGTCCCCGCCTCGTCAGCGTGGATGAGCAGCATCGCCAGCACCATCGGGTTGTGCGGCAGATCGCCACCCCGGATGTTGAGAAGCCAGCAGATGGAGTCGGGCAGCGTCAGGACCGCCGCGCCGATGTTCCGGGCTCGAAGGTCGGCGGCGACGGCTCGTCGCTTGTCCGCCGACGTGCGCCCGGCGTGCTCCACGGCGTGGGCTCGGATGGGGCTGATGGGGCGGGCCGGCTGTCCGTCCCAGATGGCGTCGATGGGGTTGCTGTCCACCGTCACCAGGGTCGCGCCCGCTCGCTTGCAGGCCTTCCCCAGGCGTCGCGCGGAGCCGATGGTGTGCAGCCAGGGGTCGATCCCCAGGCGTTGCCCCTCCTGCAGCTGGGTCTCGACCCACCGGGCCGGCGGCTCCTCGACGAGATGGCGACGCTCGAAGAGGCTCAGATCGGCCTCCTGCTCGACCTGCAGGGTGTACCGCCCGTCGACGAAGATCGCGCCCGCGGTGCGGGTCACGATGGCCGCGCCGGCGGATCCGCTGAACCCCGTGAGCCACTCCAGCCGGGCGGCCTGCGGCGGCACGTACTCTCCCATGTGCTCGTCGACCCGGGGGACCACGAACCCGTCCAGATCGCGCCGCTCCAGCTCGGCGCGGAGCGCGTTCAAGCGGGCCTTGGGCGGGCGCCCTTGATCCAGCCCCGAGGCCAACCCGGCGACCTCCCGGACCGCCTCCAGCTGGTCATGCAGGGCGCGCTCCAGCGGCGCGTCGACCCGCGGCGCCACCAACGTGGTCCAGCCGGGATGTCGCGGTGCGCCCGCGATGCCCGCGAGGAGCGCGTCGAGCGAGGCGCCGGAATACCGACTCGAGGCCCGCTCCAGAAGCTGGTCGAGAGTCTGTTGTTCAGATGTAGAAGTGACCATGGGCGATGTTCTCTCAGAGGTCGGCGCAAGAAGTCCACCGTTTCCCCGACGGGGGCATGAGTCTTCGGTGACACCGCGTCTCCCGCGTCACGCCGCTCCCCGTCGGTGGTCGCGCGGCGGTCGCGCTTCGATGGGTATCCGGTGGGTCTGCAGGGGCCCGCCCCGGCAGGCCCCGTGCGACAGCCGCGGAGGCGCCGCCGCTCTTGTCAGCAGGGAGCTGTCATGGTGCGATACC
>JAAZYN010000696.1:2476-2787 GCA_014239625.1 Myxococcales bacterium
GATACCCAATGCCCCACCGCATCGAGAACGCCGTCGGCCGAGTCGTCAGAGGTGCCAACTTCTTCGCCCGGGATCGGGAGCAGCGGCGGGTCTGGCGCCGTCTGGCCACCGACAACCTGTTGATGCTGGCGCCGCGCCGGGTCGGCAAGACCTCGCTGTTGTACAAGCTGCAAGACACCGCCGAGGCGAATGGCTACGCGGCGGTGTACGTCTCGGTCTCGGACGCCAAGGACGAGGTCGATTTCATCCGGCGCCTGGTCGAGGCCGCGGGCTCTCTCGACGAGACTCAGGGGCTGTTCTCCAAGCTCTCG
>JAAZYN010000697.1 GCA_014239625.1 Myxococcales bacterium
GCGCGGGCAAGAAAAAACGGTCCTTCTGGTCATTTCATTTTCACGAGCATCACAAGAACTGCCGCAAAAATGACCACATCGACCCCACCTACGCGCGCCCTGTAGTTGGGATGCACGCCCAGGGTAAGGAGGCGGTCGCCCTCGCCGTGGCCGCCGTGGCCCACCTCCCGCTGTTGCCAATCGCCCCGTTTTATACGGCGACCATCTGGTACTCCGCCATCAACTACTACACCAAGCACAAGCGCTCCCATCAGGACACCGAGTGGGCTCGCGAGAACCTCCCCTGGCACTACGATCACCACATGGGGCCCGATCAGGATTGTAACTGGTGCGTGACCAAGCCCTGGTTCGACCACATCATGGGGACCCGAGTGCCCTACGTCGGCACCCAGCGTGAACGCAGGGACCGCGAAAAGCGCGCCGCGTTCAACGCCCGAAAGCAAGCTCAGCGACACGCCGCCGCCACCCCACGCCAGGCCCCGGCGCTGCAAGTGGCGGGCGGCTCATCGGTGGCCTGACCGGCGCCGGCGGTGGCTCCCCCCGGCTCACCGTGGGAGCGACGACGTCGCCGCCGAGCCGGCGCTCTCGAGCAGCTTGACCAGCTCTGGCGCCCACCGGTCCGGAGGTGCACCGACCGATGGCTTGAGCCGATCGAGGGCGCGCTTCAGGCGCGGTATCTCCAACGCGCCTTCGGTCAGCAGCACCTCCTCGGCCAGCTCCAAGAACCTCCGCAGGCGCTGCCGCTGCTCGCCGCCGCGGCGCATCACCAGCCACGCGTTGAGGAACCTGTCGGCGACCTGATACCCGGTGCGCCCCGAGCCTGGCCCCTGGGGCACCTTGCGCACCAGGTCCTCGCGTACCAGGCGCCCAAGCAGCGACGCCGCCTGCCGCGCGCCGATCCCGGTCACCTCCGCGATGTCCGCCGGTCTCAGGGGGTGCCACCCCCAGGCCAACGCCGCCAGGACGCGCTGCCACTGGGCCGGCAGCCGCTCGATCTGTGCCCGGTAGCGCGGCGTGTAGTGGTCCAGGATCGTCTCTACGAGATCGCTCACCGTCCACCGGCGGCGGTCGCCAATGGCGCGCCTGAGCAGCATCAGCGTGCGGACCTGCCCCCCGCTGAGCAGCAGGATCGAGCGCACTTTGGCCGCCAGGGAAGGGTCGAGCGCGCCGTCCGGGGCCACACCCCGTAGCAACTTGCCCAACAGGCTCAGCGCGACGCGGTCGTTCAGGTGACGCAGCTCGTGGAGCTGAAACGGGTCGTAGAACGCCTTGCCGAAGTCCACGTCGCTGGCGATCGGGGTCGTCGAGGTGCCGACGACCACGAGGTGGGATCGCTGCAGCAGCTCTCGCAAGGTCCACTCCTCGGACTGCGGCAGCCGATCCAGCACGCGGTCGAGATGGTCGATGAGCAACACCAACCGCTGATCGCTCGCCTGAGCGAAGCCAGTGAGGGCGGCCCAGGGGTCACCGTCTGTGATGACCTGTCGACGTTGGCGCCGTGGCAGCGCGCCGACCAGCCGACGCAGCGCCACCTCGCCCAGGTCTGCCACGGACGAGACCCCGTACAGCTCCTCGGGGAAAGCGATGGGGTGGTGACCGTCGGCGAGCTCGCCGCCGCGCGTCATCGCGATGCGCAGCCGCTGCAGCATCATCGTCTTTCCGCTCCCGGGCGGGCCCACGATGAGCTTGTGCGGCGGCACGTGCTGCCGATCGGCGCGGCCCAGGTCGTCGATCAACCGCTCGAACAAGGGCACGTGGGCGGTGAAAAGATGAATCAACGCCTCTTCGGGCAGCAGCTGCGGGTTGTAAAGAGGCGTTCGCTCGGGCCGCAGCAGGCGACGCCTCACGAGGGCGCCACCCGACGTCTCCAGAAGTCGCGCAGCAAGGCGGAGCGGAAGGGATAGCGCTCCCCCTGCTCGACCAGATAGCCATCCGTCAGCAACACATCGAGGAGGAAGCGCAGCCGCTCGTCGCGGAGCGCAGGCTCGTCGATGAGCTTGCCCAGGGCGCTGCGCAACGTCGCCCGAGTCGGACCCGCTTGGTTGTGGCAGCACAGGTTCAGCAGCGCGATGGCCTGGGCTGCCATCTCTGCGCCCAGCTCGTCCATGAGGCGCTGCCGCCAATAGTCGAAGTGGGCGCGATTGCCGGGCTCCAGCAGCTCGGCGTAGACGGCGTCGACGCGCTCGGGCGTCGCGGGCACATCGCTGTCCCTGCACGCATCCAACAGCCGCGCGAACACCAACTGCAGGTAGAAAGGGATGGGCCAGCCGATCCGCTCGACGATGCGCGCCCGCGTGGGGCCGTTCAGCTCCAGGCGATGGGACGCGCCCAACGCCGATAGGAACGCGTCGGCCTCCTGGTCGTCGAAGGCGCCCAGAGGCATCAGGTTGAAATCGTTGATGGTGTCACCCAGACGGAGCCGAGCCGTCACCGTGTCCAACCCGATCGACCCGGCCGCGACCCAACGGACAAAGCCGGTCTCCTCGCCGCCCTGACGCAGGCGGCGAAACCAGTTGAGGAAGTGACGCGCGCGCGCCGTGTCCTCGCCGCCACCCTGATCACTGAGCAGCTTCAACACGAACAGGGGCACCTCGTCGACCAGGAAGAGAAACCGGCGGTCACCCGGCACCCAGCGAGCCAACCCCTCCGTCAACAGCCGACCCAGCGCCGTCCACTCGTCGGTCTCGGCGGCGGCGAGGGTCCAGGTCACCCCACCAACGCCGACGCCGCGGGTCCGTTTGAACAGATTGCCCAGCGGCCCCGCCGAGAGCTTGGAGAACAGCTCC
>JAAZYN010000698.1:0-2555 GCA_014239625.1 Myxococcales bacterium
GTCCGCAGTCACGGGTTTCCAAAAACTCGGCCATCCGGTGCCGGACTTGAACTTGGTGTCCGACGAAAACAAGGCCAGGCCGCAGCCTGCGCAGTGATAGGCCCCTTCGACCTCGGCCTCGAGGTAGCGCCCCGTGCCCGGCCGTTCGGTCCCGGAGGTCCGAAGGACATGAAACTCCATCGGCTCGAGGATCGCCTTCCAGTCATCGTCGGACATCGCCTTCGGATCGACCGATGGATCCCTCGCTGGGTCTTTGACCCCCAACTACAGCGCGCAGCTCATGTCCGCTCCGCAGCACAGCGGCGACTTGATCTTTCCGTGACCGTCCGGGCACTGGGAGACCTGCACGGAGCTGCCGTCAGCCTTGGTCAAAGAAGCGTTGACGAGGGGCTTGTCGCAGCTCGCGCAGCTGATGTTGACGGACATCCCGCACTTGGCGCAGGAGTAGGTGGGCAACGAAGAGGTGGACATTGAGACTCCGGTGTCATCGGTCGCGTCGGGGGCCTGTTCCAGCGTCGAGCACGCTGGACCGGTGACGCTAGCCGCTCGAAGGGCAAGTGGCAAGGCGCGTCGTCAGCCCTCGCCTCCCGACGCTAAGGGCGCGTCAGGCGCGCTTGACGCCGTTATCATCGCCCGCGCCGAAGAACGCGTCGGCGTCCAGGAATTGGAACCCGTTGCGGTCCGCAAACCCTCGGTCTTCGGCGCGGTCTCCGACCATGATGCAGCGCGCGGGGTCCAACAGATGCTTGCGCACAAACCAGACGCCCCAACCCGGCAAGGGTTTTCGACACCAGCATTTTGGAGCCCCCGGGGCATGAGGACAGAAGACGCCCTCGATGTCGATCGGCAGGCGCAGCAGCTCGTGGGTCCGCTCGATACAGGCCCGAGCCTGGTCTTTGGTCAGGTGACCGCGATGCACGCCACCCTGGTTACTCACTCCGATCAGTCGGTAGCCCGCTTCGATGTATTCCAGCAGCACCTCTCTGCGGCCCGGCAGCAGCTTGACGTCTGCGGGCTCGTTGGGCGCAGGGTTGCCGCTGTGAGTCGTTCGCAGGGTCCCGTCATAGTCCAAGAACAAGGCCTTGCCCTCGTGGCCATCGAGGGCGCGCCGGACGAAGGGCACGGGCTCGACACGATCCAGCCCTTCGGCGGCCGTGGGCTCTTCGAATTTTCGTCGATAGGTGAACTGCGCGTTCGGTGGAAACATGTTGGGATCGCGCTTGACGATGCCTTTCATCTCCTCGGGCGAGAGGAGCTTCCCATAGCGATCGATCATCCGGTTAACAGCGTTAATCTGCGCCTCGTGTAACGATGTCTGCAACCACTCCACGCTCACCACGGCGCCGTGCCTCCGAGCGACCTCTACGATGGCCCGGCGTGACATCCGGTCGGGGTAGGTGTTGTCCATCACAAACTGACGCTGGCCGCCCGCAAAGCCCTCCTCCAACAGAGGCAGGAGGTCCCTGAGCCGGCCGCCGGTCAGGTCTCGGTTGAGACGCTGATAGCCCCTGTCGGTGTACGAGGTGACCCGCGTCGTCTTGCCGGCCGCTGGGATCCCCATCACGACAACGATCTCAGCGCCCTCGCCGCCGCTCGAGGGGACCGCGGGGGGCAGCTCGAAGGTCGCGGTACGGGCCGCCGCGGACTCACCGAACCGAGCGTCCAACAGCTCCCTGTCCGCGGCGGGCAAGTTCAACCCCAGGGCGCGGACACACGACTCCCATGAGGAGCGCCGCGTCGCGCCGACGATCGGTACGATGGGGGCATCCAGGGTGAGCAGCCAGGCCAGCGCCACCTCGTGAGGGGTCGCTGCGTGGCTAGCGGCCACCGCGCGCAGCTGCCGATTTCGTCCGGCGCGCCCCACCCCCTTCCAGCCGCCCAACGGCGCGTACGCCAAGATGGGCACGCCGTGATCGCGCGCCACACCCACGGTGCCGCTCTTGACCGCGCTGGCGTCAAAACAGCTCAACGGCACCTGAACCGAGGCCAGCTCGCCCAGCACCTCGAGCGCGTCGAGCAACTGAAACGGGCTCACGTTGCACACGCCGATATGCGCGATCTTGCCCTCGTCGCGAAGCTTCGCCAGGGCGGCCAGGCTGTCGGTCAGTGGCACGTAGGGGTCGGGGACGTGCAGCTGGTACAGGCCGATGCGCTCCACCCCGAGCGCTCTCAGGCTCGCCTCGCAGGCCTGGGCCAAGTGCCTCTTGTTCCCCTTGGGGACCCACCTGCCGTCAGGCCGGGTCAGCCCCCCCTTGGTGGCCACCAGAACATCAGCGCGGGGCCCGCTCCAGCTTGCTAGAGCCCGAGCTACGAGCCGCTCATTGTGACCGATCTCGGACGCGTCGAGGGCGTATGCATCGGCGGTATCCAAGACGCGCACCCCTGAGTCCAACGCGGCGTGCAGGAGCGCCACGGCGCTCGCCTCATCGACGCGCTCCTCCTTGGTCGAAAGACGCATGCAGCCCAGCGCGATGGGGTACGCGTGCAGCTGCGCCAGCGGCTCGACCCGAGGAGGCCCCTCGCCGCCGGTGACCGTGCCCGAGGCGGCGCCGACG
>JAAZYN010000698.1:2565-2784 GCA_014239625.1 Myxococcales bacterium
GCGACTCGCCCGCGCCGGCGGGGTCGCCAAGCATATCCCAGTCTGCGTCGTCCCAGTCGCCCCGCTCGGTGTCCTGGTCCACGGGGTCGGCAAAGCTGACGACGCTCCAACCGGGCCCGAGCCGACGCAGCTCGTTGGGCAGGCAAACGACCACGCTCCGGCGGCGTTGGCCCGGGACACTCCTGCAGGCGATCACCAGGGTCCCCCCGATGATGCGGT
>JAAZYN010000699.1 GCA_014239625.1 Myxococcales bacterium
CGTCGTGGGGTCTCGCTCCAGGCCTCGAATCCGTGTCCGTATCGCATCGTGTTCGTCGAGCAGCCGAGCGACCAGGTCGGCTTCACCGGGCAAATGTGCGACCACCGTCGGGAAGAGATATGCCTCCTCGACCTCGAAGTGCGACCGCAGCGTACGCGCGAAAAAGGCGACCACCCGGTCTACCTGCGCCCGCCGGTCGGTCGGCCAGTCCGACCGCGGCGCCGGTGACCGACCCAGGATGAGCCCCTGCGCCACCACCAGCGCATCGTGGTGATCGTGCGAGAGGGTGATCAGGCCGGGGTGTCGCTTCATCCGCCAACGATACAACACGACCCGTGACCGGTCCCGCCGTGGTCGGCTTCTCGCGCGCAAGGGAGCTCAGGACGTCGGAGGTGCCGGATACGCCGGGAGCGTCGTGAGCCGAGTGTCCTCGACGGCCCCACCGACCGTGAAGTGATACAGGTCCTGATAGGTGGTGTCCTCGAAACCGAGGAGGTCATGCATCGCATCGTCGAAATAGCAGCCGATGCCGGTGCTCCGGACCCCGGCCGCCTCCGCTTCCAGATAGAGCACCTGGCCGATCGCGCCCGCCTCCCAGAACAGTCGAGGGTAGAACCAGGCACCGTGGCGCTCGAGCGGACGCTCAAACTCTGCCACCATCCCGAGACTGAAGCACCCGTCACTCGCGATGTCCTGGGTGCAGGAGACCGCCTGCGCGGTGCGCCTCGTGTCGGACTGATTGAGACACCACAGATCGAGCTCGTCAGGGCAGCCAGGGGGGCGTACCCACGACGCGACGCGAGTACACGCCGCCTCCAACTCCGACCGCTGGGTTCGGTCGCGTACCAGCATGTACAGCCCGCGAGCCAGACCATCCACGCGGTGCACGAAGATCGCCAGGTGGATGTGCGGTGTCCAGGGCAGCGTGCTGAAGGGGATCCGACCCGGGCTCGCGACCGTCTTGTGGAGCATGCGATAGAACAGGTCTCGGTCGATCTGGGTCTGCCCGTCCATGGCCACTGCGCTCCGTCGCTGACGGATGACAGGCCGAAGCGGGACCGGGCGAGGCGGCCAGGACTCGGGTGTCCGCGACGTCGGCAAACGCTGCTTCGGACTTGTCCCACGAGGTCTCCGTGCCGCGGTCGCCGGCGCGTCCGTCGCCCAGTCCACGTGATCCGGACTGAGAGCGTTGGGCGTGCCGTGCCACTCCAGCCCCGCGAAGCGCTGCACCGGGTCTTCAGGCAGGGTGCGCTCGGTGATCTCCGTCACGCGCGGGCCGACGGCGATCAGCACATCGGGCTCCTCCGGTTCCGCGGCGTGCTTTCGACCGGTGCCCAGGAGGCGCGCGAGCTCAGCCGTGCCCAGGTCGTCCATCAATCTCGTTTGCCAGCCCAGCGCAGCGGCGGCGATGGCGACGGCGGCGATGGCGTGTCCGAGGTCATGCTGGCAATAGCGAAAGGCGCGCTGCCCGTACTTCCACGCCTCCCGCCAGTGAACAGAGGTCAACCCAACGAAGACCGTGTCGAGCGGACACCGCTCGGAGAGCGCCTCCCACAGCGCCATGCCCACCTTCGCCCGAACCTCGAGTGCATGTTCTCTCGGCGCATAGTGGCAGACCATCGGAACGGCACAGAGACCATCCACCGGACCACAGAGCAGGTAGCCCTCGGTCGGATGCAAGTTCCCGCTCGACGGGTTGACCCGCAGCGCCCATCGGGTCCCACCCGCACTCTTCCAGGCCGAGACCGCCAGACTGTCGAAGAAGAGCTGCGAGATCCCCAGCCGGTTCAGCGGGACCGGGGGCTGCCGCCCCTCGACGAACGCCTCGTCGTACCGTGGCTCCGCCGTGGGTGGAACCTGGTCCAGCGGGATCAGTGACGCACCAAGGTAGCGGCGAAACGGGTCCGGTTGGGTGTTCCAGTCCAGGTGACCCGGTCCGCGCGCGAAGCGTTGGTCCTGGTGCTTGGTGGCCTGGTGATACCGGCGGACCGTCTCCAGCGCGTCCGGCGAGCTCAGGCTCACGACATCGCCGGTCCTCCGATTCATTGGACTGGGAACTCCTCGAACCGCTCCTCGAGCTGTTCACTCAGCCTGTCCGGATACATCACGACGTGTCCTGCCAGCCCGCTGCGACCGGGAGCGCGTGAGCGCGTTGGCGGAGGCCAGTACCGCCCTCACCAATGAGGGAAGAGACCTGGTAGTGCCCGAGACGGGTGCCGCGACTCAGAGACATGGTGGCTTGGAGGCAGGCCGATTATATCGGGCCGGCGGTGTGCGGCAATCCAACGTCTCAGAAACACTCCTTTCTGCGATTTCTACTGGAGCGACGTGGCAGGCCTGACCGTCTCCTGACGATTCAGTTGCCGCTTTGGCGGCGGCCCCCCTTCAAAAGCTGTCAGCCACTACATGGACCCATCCAGTGTGCCCGAGGACACAGGAGAGCGGCCTGAGCGAGCTCAATGTGGGACGCGTCACCGGCTGGTTTAGTCGGTAGGAAGCATTAGAACTCCCCTGTTGACATAATCGCCATTATCGGATTCGGCCCGAGCCGCCCGGCGACAGCCGCGGACCGTCCCGCAGGCTCCTGATCGGGGGCGACCGTTCGCCTATCTCAGATGGGCTGTCACCGATCAGCGGCGCAGGCCAGCGGCGATATGCCGCGCGAGTAAGTCCCCGCCTGTTGCGGTCACGTGGACCGCCGTGTCGAACAGATCGTCATCGGCGCCGGCCATCGCCTCGAATGCGGAAGTGGGGTCAATGACTTGGGCGCCAAG